>NZ_JBHYVB010000037.1:7168-25021 GCF_042750115.1 Streptomyces sp. NPDC059455 | reverse complement strand
GTGGGGGGGGGCGGGCCGTGGGGCCGCGCCGCCGCGGCCGGCGCGCGGCGGCCCGGGCTCCGGCTCCGGAGGCCTCCGGAGCCGGGCGGGACCGTACGGACGAGGCGGGCGCGCTCATCGGGCCGCCGCCAGGGCCGCCGGGTAGCCGAGGGTGCGGGCGCCGGGGTGCCCCGCGATCCAGCCGCGGGCGTTGTCCGGGGTGACGAAGGCGCGCAGATCGCGGCCGTCGCGGACCCAGATCGCGCGGTTCGCGAACCACCGGGTGCCGGTGGCCGCGTCGGGTACGTAGGCGGCCCGGACGCGGTCGCGGTGGCTTCCGGCGAAGCGCAGCAGCTCGGTGGGGGTGGCGAAGGTGCGGAGCCGGTCCTCGCCCTTGAGCCAGAGCTGGTTCGGGGAGGCGGGCGGGGTGGCGCGCAGCGCCTTGGCGTAGGTGTCCGCGTTTCCGTACGCCCGTTTGAGATAGCGGTCGTCGACAAAGGACGACACGTCGACCGGGCCGACCAGTTTGGCGTCACGCAGCACCGGGACGTCCTTCTTGAGCGTGGCGGTCAGTCGCGGCTTGAGGGTCGGGTCGAAGGTCGCGATGCCCCCGGTGCCGTTGTAGAGGTAGACCACTTCGGGCGGCAGCCCGGTCGCGGTGGCGACCTTACGGGCGGCGTCGAGCGGATGGGCGCGCAGATAGCGGGTGGCATTGATCTGGGCGGCGAGGAACGCCTGGACGACGGCCGGGCGCTCGTCGGCGAACGCCTTGCGCGTGGTGACCCCGTGGAAGGTGGGGAGGTTCAGCCGTGCGCCGTCGTACAGCGCCTTGGCCTTGCCCTGGAAGGCGAGCAGTCCCGGCCAGGCCACGAACTGCGAGAGGGCGTCCGCGCTGCCCGCCTCGAGGGCCGAGGCGCCCACGGCGGGTTGCTGGTTGAGCTTGTGGATGCCGTCCTCGGGGTCGATGCCCGCCTGCCGCAGGGCGCGTACGAGCGTGCCGTCCGCGGCGGAGCCGACGCTGGTGGAGACGTTCTTGCCGCGCAGCCCGGACAGGGCGCGCAGGGTGGAACCGGGTGCGGTGAGGACCGTATTGAGGCCACCGCGCAGGTTGTAGCCGGTGACGGAGACGAGGCGGGTCGGCGCGTTCAGCTGGGTGCCGCGACCGGAGTTGATCAGGAGCGGGAAGTCGCCCATCGATCCGATGTCGACCTTACCGGCGACCATCTGCGCGGTGATGGGCGCTCCGGTGGCGTAGTCCTCCCACTTCACCTTGTACGTATGGCCGTCGCGGCGGCCGAGGGCGCGCAGCTCGCGTTCGAAGGCGCCGAGCGAGCGCAGCAGGGTGCCCGCGGTCACGGTGTTGATGGTCTTGGACTGGTAGCCGACGGTGACGGTCACGGTCTTGCCGTCCGCGTCCGCGTCGCCGCCGCAGCCGGTGAGGGACAGCAGCAGGGCGCCGGCGGCGAGGGCCGCCGGGAGGGTCGTGCGCTGCATCGAGGGGCCTTTCACCTCAGGAGATAGGGCATGTTGACCGTGACCGCGCCGGTGGGACAGCGGGCGGCGCACGGGCCGCAGTACCAGCACTCGTCGACGTGCATGTACGCCTTACCGCTGTCGGGGTGGATCGCGAGGGAGTCGAGGGGGCACATGTCCACGCACAGGGTGCAGCCGTCGATGCACTTGGACTCGTCGATCGTCACCGGCACATCGGCACGTTGGGGCGCCAGAGGCATGGCTGTCTCCAGGGAAGGGCGTGAAGGGGCAGAGGGTGTGGTGGGTGGGTCTCAGGCGGTGCGGCGCAACTGGCCGCTCATGGTGATCCGGTCGCCGCGGAACCGGATGAACTCCAGGTCCACCGGGCGTCCATCGCACAGATGGGTGAGCCGCTCCAGCATCAGGACCGCCGCACCGCGCGGGGCCTGCAGAACGGCGGCCGAGTGGGCGTCGGCGTTGACGGCCTCGAGGGTGATCTCGGCGGTGCCCAGGGGCTGTCCGGTGATCTTCTCGATCAGCCGGAAGACATCGGTGTTCTCCAGGTCGGCGCCGATGAGATCGGCGCCGATGTCCATCGGGAGGTAGGTGAGGTCGAGGGAGAGCGGGAGTCCGCCGAGCCGGCGCAGCCGCTCGACGTAGAGGACATCGGAACGGGCGGGGACGCCCAGCCGGTCCGCCACACAGGCGGGCGCGGGGACGGGGCCGACGGTGCGCACCTCATTGGTGACCCGGTCGTGCTCGTGGAGGGTCTCGGCCAGGCCCATCAGCCGGTCCAGGCCGTGCGGGTACTTCTCCGCGACCACGACCGTGCCCACCCCGGGCTGCCGTTCCACCAGGCGCTCGGAGCGCAGCAGGTCGAGCGCCTGGCGCACGGTGTTGCGGGAGGCGCCGTAGTCCTGGCCGAGCGCGTCCTCCAGGGGGAGCACGCCCCCGGGGAAGCCGCCGGTGAGGACCTGGTGGCGGAGCAGATCGGCGAGTTGCCGTGCCCGGTCGGCACGGAGCCGACGGCGGCGCGCGGCGGCGACCGGCGGGGCGTGCTCGCGAGGGCGTTCGGCTGGCATCGGCCGGCTCCGGGGGTGTGCTGGTCGGGGGGTCGTATCGGGACCATACCGACGGGGCCGGGCCGATGGTGTTGCCGAAGTATTGCGCCACCTGACGGCGGCTTCCCTACCGCTTCTGCCTGCGGTTTCGTGTCCGCGGCGGCAAGATCTGCCACTGTGCGCGGCGGGCCCCCGGCGCGGCGGCGCGCCAGGGGCCCGGGACGCCGGAGGGGTCCGGCGCCGTGGTTCAGCCGGTCGGGAGGCCGGTCGCCAGATCGGTCGGGATATCGGTCGGGAGGCCGGAGGGCAGCGACGACGGAAGGCCCGAGGGGAGGTCGCTGGGCGAGGTCGTCTTGATGAACGTGTCGTTCTTGGCGAGCGCGTCCCAGTCGACCGTGAGGGTCTTGCCGTCCGCGCTCGCGGTGACCTTGCCCGCGCTGCGGTCGGTGTTGCCGTCGGCGCACTTGAGCATGAGCATCTTCCCGCCCATGTCGGCGTACTCGCCGGTGCAGATGTGCTTGTCGGCCATCAGGACGGCCTTCTTGCCGCTGATGGACAGGATGACGGCCCCCTCACCGGCCTTCGCCACATAGGTGCCGGAGACCTTCGTGTCCGCGCCCCCCTCCGCCGGGGCGCTCGACTCGGAGGAGGGGTCCTTGGATGTGTCCTTCTTGTCGTCGCCACCGTCACTGCCGCATGCGGTCAGCAGCAGGGCGGCCGCCACCGCCGTTCCGGCGATGCTCACTGCCTTCTTCACGTGCTTCTCCTCGGTCGTCCGGGATCGTCAGGGCAGGAGCACGACAAATTAGCAGCCGCGTCAGGGCGTGGCCGGGACCACCTGGCCGGTCACCTCGCCCAGGCCGATACGGGTCCCCTGCGGGCCCGGCGCCCAGGCCGTGACGGTCACCTCGTCGCCGTCCTCCAGGAAGGTCCGGGTGCCGTCGGGGAGCCGCAGGGATTCGCGGCCGCCCCAGGTGAGTTCGAGGAGACAGCCGAGCTCGTCCGGGCGCGGACCGCTGACCGTTCCGGAGGCGAAGAGGTCGCCGGTGCGCAGCGAGGCGCCGTTCACCGTCAGATGGGCGAGCTGCTGGGCCGCGGTCCAGTACATGGCGGAGAAGGGCGGGCGGGAGATCGTGTGGCCGTTGAGCGCGACCTCCAGGCGCAGATCGAGCCCGCCGGGCTCGGTGGCGCTGTCGTCCAGGTAGGGAAGGGGCGGGACGTCGCGGGCGGGAGGGCTGGTACGGGCCGCGGCGAGGGCGTCCAGCGGGGTGACCCACGCGGCGAGGGAGGTGGCGAAGGACTTGCCGAGGAAGGGGCCGAGCGGGCGGTACTCCCACGCCTGGATGTCGCGCGCGGACCAGTCGTTGAGCAGACAGACGCCGAAGACGTGGTCGTGGAACCCGGAGAGCGGCACCGGTGTATTCACAGTGGAAGGGGCGCCGACGACGAAGGCCACCTCCGCTTCGAAGTCGAGGCGCAGGGAGGGGCCGAAGACCGGAGTGGGGGAGGAAGCGTGTGGTGCGGAGGTATCGGCCGGGGGCAGATGCTGGCCCTGCGGGCGGACGATGGGTGTGCCCGAGACAAGGATGGTGCCGGCCCGGCCGTGGTAGCCGATCGGCATGTGCTTCCAGTTGGGGGTGAGCGCCTCGCCGTCGGGGCGGAAGATCCTGCCCGTGTTGGTGGCGTGGTGCTCGCTCGCATAGAAGTCGGCGTAGTCGGCCACCTCGAAGGGGAGGTGGAGCGCCACCGTGGGGAGGGGGTGCATCAGGGGTTCGATGGTCGAGCGGTGCGCCGGGTCGGTCAGCCAGTCGAGCACCTCGGCGCGGACGGCCTGCCAGACCGGGCGGCCCGCGGCCATCAGCGGGTTGAGGGTGCCGGCGCCCAGCGGCTCGGCGTGCGGGGAGGCGGTGGCGGCCGCGGCGGCGCCCACGTCGAGCACATGGTTTCCGTAGCGCACCCCGATTTTCCGCAGATGAGGAGCGTGCGGCGCGGTGAAGACGCCATAGGGGAGGTTGTGCGGGCCGAAGGGGTCGCCTTCGGGCAGGTCCAGCGGGGATCGCTGCGGCATCGGGGCTGCCTCGCCTTCTCCTCGTCACTGTGGGACGCAGCACACCCTAAGGCGCGGAGAGGGAGGGGAAGAAAGGAAGATGACGTTGTGTCGGCTACTCCCTAAAGAGATGGCAATGTCCGGAAAATCCTTGCTGGAGGTGGAGATTCCGAAGTAGCGTCCTTCATTAGGGTCACGCACAGTGGGGGGGCCACTGCGCTGCGGTGACCAAGGGGGACTCGTGGCGAGCAGTGCCGTGCCGTTCGCGGTGGAGCGTTCCGTGCCCGCTCTCATCGTGAAGATCGGCCACTATCCGCTGCATCACGGCGGCGTCGGCGCCATCCGGTCCCTGGGGCGTCTCGGTGTCCCCATGTACGCGGTCACCGAGGACCGTTGGACCCCGGCGGCGCTCTCGCGCTATCTGAGGAGGGCCTTCGTCTGGCCGACCACCGGCGAGGAGCGGCCGGAGCGGCTGGTGGAGGGGCTGCTGCGGATGGGGCGGGCGATCGGCCGGCCGACGGTGCTGCTGCCCACCGACGAGGAGGCGGCGGTGCTGATCGCCGAGCACGCGGATCGGCTCGCCGGGGAGGGCCGCTTTCTCTTCCCGCGCACCGAGCCCGAGTTGCCCAGGCGGCTGGCGAGCAAGCAGGGGCTGCACGAGCTGTGCGCCAAGCACGGGGTGCCCACGCCCGAGGGCGTCTTCCCGGACACCTATGCCGATGTCAAGGCGTTCGCGGCCGGTGCCCGGTTTCCGGTGGTCGCCAAGAACCGGGAGGCGTTCGAGCGGCGGAAGAAGCCCGCGGTGTGCGGCACCACCCGGATCGAGGGCCCGCGGGAGCTGATGGAGCTGGCGCGGCGGTGGGGGCCGCGGCCGGGGGTGGTGCTGCAGGAGTATCTGCCGAGAGAGGAGGCCGAGGACTGGATCGTGCACGCGTACTTCGACGCCCGGAGCACACCGCTGGCGATGTTCACCGGGGTCAAGGTGCGGTCCTGGCCGCCACACGCGGGCATGACGGCGTGCGCCTATGTGGTGGAGAACGAGGAACTGGCGCGGATGACGGCCCGGTTCGTCCAGCGGATCGGCTTCAGCGGCATCGTCGATCTGGACTGGCGCTTCGACCGGCGTGACGGACGGTACAAGCTGCTGGACTTCAATCCGCGGATGGGCGCCCAGTTCCGGCTCTTCGAGAACGCGGCGCGGATCGATGTCGTACGGGCCCAGCATCTCGATTTGACCGGACGCGCGGTCCCCGGGGCCCGGCAGCGGCCGGCCCGGCGGTTCCTGGTCGAGAACATCGACCTGCCCGCGCTGCTCGCCTACCGCCGCAGTGGTTACACCACTCCGCACGCCCCGGCGCGGGCGAGCGGGACCGAGCTCGCCTGGGCGGCGCGGGACGACATGAGGCCGTTCCTCACCATGCTGGCCCGCTCACTGCGGCCCGGCGCGGCACAGCTGTACCGGCTGTGGCGCGCCAAGTGAACGCGACACCTGGGGGGATTCATGAACGATCCGGGTAGCGGTCATCGGCGCCGGTCCATACGGTCTGTCGACCGCCGCTCACCTCCGCGCCCACGGGCTGCCGGTCCGTGTCTTCGGGGAGCCGATGGTGAGCTGGCGGGAGCAGATGCCCGCGGGCATGCTGCTCAAGTCCACACCGGTCGCCTCGAACATCGACGCACCGCAGCCGGGGCACACCCTGCTCGACTTCTGCCATGCGGTGGGCGGCCCGCGCTATGAGTCCGACTGGGACCTCATCCCCATGGAGACCTTCTCGGCCTATGGACTGTGGTTCCAGGAGCGGCTGGTGCCGGAGCCGGAGCCGGAGCCGGAGCGGGTGCGGGTGCGGGTGGTGGCGGTGGACCGGCGGGGCGGCCGGTTCGAGCTGAAGCTGGACTCGGGGGAGCAGTTCACCGCGCGCGCCGTCGTCGTCGCCAGTGGGCTCAGCGGGCTCGCCCACCTCCCCCGGGAACTGGCCGCCGCCGTACCGGACGGACCCGCTCCGGACGGACCCGCTCCGGGCGGCCCCGTCTCCCACAGTTCGCACCATCGCGACCTCGGCCGCTTCCGGGGGCGTGAGGTGGTGGTCGTCGGGGCCGGGCAGTCGGCGCTGGAGAGCGCGGTGCTGCTGGCCGAGGCCGGTGCGGCCGCGGTGCGGGTGGTGGCCCGCGGGCCGCGCGCGGTCGCCTTCGGCACCCCACCGGACCGCCAGTCCAGGCTGGGGCCCGAGTCGCCGTTCGGCCGCGCCTGGTCGCTGTACGCGCTGTCGCACCACGCCGTGGGCTTCCGGCGGCTGCCCGCACCGGCCCGGGAGTATCTGGTCCGCAGGGTGCTGGGGCCCAAGGGCGCCTGGTGGCTGAGGGACCGGTTCGCCGGGCGGGTGCGGGTCACCCAGGGGCGGCGGATCAGCCGGGTCACGGTGGGGGACGACGGCCGGCCGGTGCTCACCCTGCACGGTGACGGCCGGGTCGGTGAGCCGGCCGCCGACCATGTGATCCGCGACCGGCTACCGGATGAGTGTCGCGGCGCTGGATTTCCTCGGGCCCGGGCTCCGCTCCGAGTTGGTCACCGGAGCCCGGGGCCCCTGGCTCGACGCCGGTTACGGCTCCTCGGTCCCGGGGCCCCTGGCTCGACGCCGGTTACGGCTCCTCGGTCCCGGGGCTGTACTTCACCGGGCTGCCCGCGGCGGCGAGTTTCGGCCCGGTGATGCGGTTCGTCTGCGGTACGGAGTACGCGTCGCCACGGCTGGCGAAGGCGGTGGCCGCCATGCACGGATGAGCGGGCCCCGCCCGCGGGCGTCGGCCGGCCCCGGCCGGTGACCGGCCCCGCTCGACGGCCGGTTCGGCGGACCGTCCGGCGGTCCGGTCGGTGGTCCGGTCGGCGGTCCGGCCGGGCGGCCGAGTGGGGCGGGCCGGGCCGCCGGGTGGGATCCGGCCGGGCCGCCGGGTGGGGTCCGGGGCATGAATGATCTGCTGCGATCGCGGTACTTCGATGTGAAGCGGTCGGTTCGGGAGAGAACGGTGAGAGGCGCACAAGGCGGGAAGGCGCCAACAGTGATCGATACCCGACCGGATACGCTGCCTGTTGGTGGAGGCAGCGACACATCGACATTCGCGTCATTCGTAGGCAGACAGGAGTACCCCGTGAGCTTCGTCGGGCCCTTGGGGCTGAGCGTGCGGGACCGGACTCTGGAAGCCGACACCCAGGCCGGGCTGACGGCGGTCGAAGAGGGCCTGCTGGAGGCCACCAAAAGCGATGTGCCCTTCATTACGGAGGCCGCCCAGCATCTGGTGCGGGCCGGGGGGAAGCGGTTCCGGCCCCTGCTGGTGCTGCTGGCCGCGCAGTTCGGTGACCCCCACGCACCCGGAGTGGTGCCCTCGGCGGTGGTCGTCGAACTCACCCATCTGGCGACGTTGTACCACGACGATGTGATGGACGAGGCGGAGGTGCGGCGCGGCGTCTCCAGCGCCAACGCCCGCTGGGGCAACTCGGTGGCGGTCCTCACCGGCGACTTCCTCTTCGCCCGTGCCTCGCACATCCTGGCCGACCTCGGCCCCGAGGCGGTGCGGATCCAGGCCGAGGCGTTCGAGCGGCTGGTCACCGGTCAGATCCTGGAGACGGCGGGCCCCCGGGACGGCCGTGCCCCGGTCGAGCACTACCTGGATGTGCTGGCCGGTAAGACGGGCTCGCTGATCGCCGTCTCCGGCCGGTTCGGCGCGATGATGTCGGGCGCCGACGAGAGCATCGTCAGCATCCTCACCCAGTACGGCGAGCGGCTCGGCATGGCCTTCCAGCTCGCCGACGACGTACTGGACATCGCCAGTGACAGCCATGAGTCCGGCAAGACCCCCGGCACCGATCTGCGCGAGGGCGTGGCCACCCTGCCGGTGCTCTATGTGCGGGAGCAGGCCGAGGTAACCGGTTCGGCCGTGGACCGCGAGCTGTGCGAGCTGCTCGCGGGCGATCTCACCGATGACGCGCGCCATGCCGAGGTGCTGCGGCGGCTGCGCGCCCATCCGGCGCTGGAGCGGGCCCGCCGGGTCACGGTCCGCTATGCGGCGGAGGCCCGTTCGATGCTGGCGCCGCTGCCCGAGGGCCCGGCGAAGGCGGCCCTCGAGGGGCTGTGCGACGCGGTGGTCCACCGGGCCGGATGACCCCCGCCCGGCGCCCGTTCCACCCCGCCCGTCCCCTGCTCCCGGGGCGCCCGCCGGCGACTCCCGGAGGAGTAGGACCCTGACTCCCGGTGGAGCGGCGTCATACCCGAGCATTACGCCGAGGTGATCCTGCGGGCTGACGCGCCACGTCGAACGATTTGGTGGGATGAAAAGACCACCACATGGCGGGATCGGGTGACAATGGCCCGAGAGGTGGACGAGTGCAAGCTGACGAACCGCCGCCGACGACGGAGGTAGAGCACATATGGCACGGATCCGACCGACACAGGTCGCCGACGACGGCTTCTGGGATGAAGAGCGGCCATCACGAGGGAAGAAGGCCGCCCGGTACGCCGCCCCGGTGGCCGTCGCGGGCATCGCGGCGGCGACCATAGGACTGGTCCCGGCGCTCGCGAGCACCGGCGACCCCAATCTGCCGAAGATCTCGGCGCAAGAGCTGATCAGCAAGATGGCGGCATCGGACGCCCAGCAGATGTCCGGTTCGGTGAAGATCACCACCGATCTGGGCATCCCCTCGCTCCCCGGTGGCGGCTCGCTCGCCGACCTCGGCGGGGCGCAGGGCGGCGACGCGTCCGCCGCTCCCGAGTCCAAGCTGATGGAGCTGATCTCCGGCTCCCACACCCTGCGGGTGGCCACCGACGGCCCCGCCAAGCAGCGGGTGTCGATCGTCGAGAACGCCGCCGAGTACAGCATGATCCACAACGGCGACGAGATCTGGGCGTACGACAGCGGGAGCAACTCCGCCTACCACGCCACCGCCCCGAAGGACGCGAAGGCCAAGGGCGACCACCGGCGGGAGATGCCGAAGGACCTGCGGGACGCCACGCCCCAGGAGATGGCCAAGACGCTGCTCTCCTCCGTGGACGACACCACCGATGTGACCGTCGACGGCACCTCCCGGGTCGCCGGGCGGGACGCGTACGACCTGCTGGTCAAGCCCAAGCAGAACAGCGACTCCACGATCGGATCCGTCCGTATCGCGGTGGACGCGGACAACGGTGTCCCGCTGAAGTTCACGCTCTCCCCGAAGAGCGGCGGCAAGGCGATCATCGACGTGGGCTTCACCAAGGTGGACTTCGGCAAGCCCAAGGCCAGCACCTTTGACTTCACGCCGCCCAAGGGCGCCAAGGTCACCGAGGAGCCCAAGGTCGACCACAAGGACGTCCCGAAGGACTTCGGCACCAAGGACTTCAAGGGCTCCAAGGACTTCAAGGACGCCCAGGGCGCCCTGTCCGGGCTGAAGGTCGTCGGTGAGGGCTGGGACTCGGTCGCCCGGCTCGACACCCCCGGCGGCGCCGCGGCGCCCACGACCCCCGGCGGCGACAGCGGCCCGGGCGCGGCCTCCGGCCTCCTCGGCGGCTTCGGCAAGGAGGTCAAGGGGAAGTTCGGCTCCGGCACCGTGGTCAGCACCCGGCTGGTGAACGCGCTGATCACCGACGACGGCAAGGTGTTCGTCGGCGCCGTCGACAAGGACGCCCTGGTCAAGGCCGCCAACGCGGCCAAGTGAGCCCACTGGGCGCATAAGGCGCGGTGACGGATGACGTAGGGCGCGGATACGACGCAGAACGAAGGGGAGCCCGTGGAGCAGCGGTCCACCGAGGGGGACGACGCCGCGGTGGAGACCCGCGGGCTCACCAAGCGCTACCGGGGCGGACAGCTCGCGGTCGACGCGCTGGATCTGTCCGTGCCGCGGGGCAGTGTCTTCGGCTTCCTCGGGCCCAATGGCTCGGGGAAGACGACGACCATCCGCATGCTCATGGGCCTGATCGAGCCCACCTCGGGCAGGGCCAGGCTGCTCGGCGAGCCGATGCCGCGCGCCGCCCGGAGCGTGCTGCCCAGGGTGGGCGCCCTCATCGAGGGCCCCGCCCTGTACCCCTTTCTGACCGGCCGCGACAATCTGCTGCGCTACGACGCGGCCGACCCCACCGCCGACCCCCGCACCCGAGCCCCCCGCGTGGCGGCCGCCCTGGACCGGGTCGGGCTGGCCGCCGCGGCCGGGAAGAAGGCCCGCGCGTACTCGCTCGGCATGAAGCAGCGCCTGGGCCTGGCCGCCGCGCTGCTCCAGCCGCGAGAGCTGCTGGTGCTGGACGAGCCGACCAACGGCCTCGATCCGCAGGGCATGCGCGAGATCCGCGCCCTGGTGCGCGAGCTGGCCGAGGAGGGCACCACCGTCTTCCTCTCCTCCCATCTCCTCGACGAGATCGAACAGGTGTGCACACACGCCGCCGTGATGGCCCAGGGCCGTCTGATCACCCAGGGCACGGTGGCCGAGCTGGCGGCGGGCAGCCGCGGCCGGCTGGCCGTCACCACCCCGGACCCGGTGGACGCGGTCCGAGTGCTCAAGGAGCACGGGGTGACGGATCTGGTGGTCCTGGACGAGCGCGTCTCCGGCGAACTGCCGGTGCCCGGCCCCGGCGTGGACGACGCACCGCTGGAGCTGGCCGATCTCAACGCCGCCCTCGTACGCGCCGGGGTGCGGGTCCGGGCCTTCGGGGCCGAACGTGCCTCGCTCGAGGACGCCTTTGTCGCGCTGACCGGGGAGGGCTTCGATGTCGCGGGCTGACGAAACGTCGCGGGCTGACGAAACGAGGGTGGCCGGCACCGGCGTACCCAAGACGGCCGACACCGGCGCACTGGCCGGAAGGGCCGCGAACCCGCCCCGCCCGAGCCCCCTGTGGGCCCTGGCGCTCTTCCGCTCCGAGCTGACCACCACCCTCCGCCGCTGGCGGACCCTGGCCCTGCTCGGGGTGCTCGCGCTGATCCCGATCCTCATCGGTGTCGCGGTGAAGATCGAGACCAGCGACGGCGGCAGCTTCGGCGGCGGCCATGGGGGAGAGGGGGCGGGCCCCGCCTTCTTCCCCCAGATCACCAACAACGGGATCTTCCTGGTCTTCGCGTCACTGGCGGCGACCCTGCCGGTCTTCCTGCCGATGGTGATCGGCGTGATCGCCGGTGACGCCATCGCCGGTGAGGCGGGCTCCGGGACACTGCGCTATCTGCTGGTCGCCCCCGCCGGGCGGACCCGTCTGCTGCTGGCCAAATTCACCACCACCATGGCCTTCTGCCTGATCGCGACCCTGGTGGTGGCCCTCTCGAGCCTGGTGACGGGGGCGCTGCTGTTCCCGCTCGGCGATGTCACGCTGATCTCGGGCATCACCGTCTCGTTCGAGGAGGCGCTGCTCCGGGCGCTCGGCGTGGCCGCCCTGGTGGCCCTGTCGCTGGTGGGGATCGCCACGGTGGGACTATTCATCTCCACCCTCACCAACAGCGGGATCGCGGCCATGGCCACGACCGTGGGGCTGGTGATCACCGCGCAGATCCTCGACACCATCCCGCAGCTGCACGCGATCCACCCGTACCTCTTCCCGCACTACTGGCTCAGCTTCGCCGATCTCCTCCGCGAGCCGGTCTACTGGGACGAGCTGGTCAAGAATCTGGGGCTGCAGGGGCTGTACGTGGCCGTGTTCGGCTCGGCGGCCTGGGCCCGGTTCACCGCGAAGGACATCACGGCCTGAGCGACCTGGGTGGCCTGGGCGACCTGGGCGACCTGAGTGGCCTAGGCGGCCGGAGCGGCCTGAGCCGACGGAGCCGAACACGGCACATCGTCATCCGTCCGGGATCAGGCGCCGCCGAGCGTCCAGACCGCGTAGGCGATGGCGTCGCTGTTGCGGTCCAGGGCGGTGTCGTCGATGTTGGTCGAGGTGTCGCAGGAGCGGTGGTAGCAGCGGTCGAACGCCTGACCGGAGGTGCCACCCCACTTCTGCGCCTGGGCGGCGGTCTTGGTGTAGTCGGCGCCGCTGAAGAGACCGCCCACCGGGATGCCCTTGTTCTTGAACGGCGCGTGGTCGGAGCGGCCGTCGCCCTCGGTCTCGATCTCGGTGGGCACGCCCTTGGCGGAGAAGAACGCCTTGAAGACCGACTCGATCCCGGGGTCGTCGTCGTACACGAAGTAGCCGGGGTTGGGCGAGCCGATCATGTCGAAGTTGAGATAGCCGTCGATCTTCGCCCGTTCGGCTGACGGCAGGTTGTTGATGTAATAGGTGGAGCCGACCATCCCCCGCTCCTCGGCGCCCCACCAGGCGAACCGCAGATGCTTGGTGGGCTTCGCGCCCTGGCGGGCCACGGTGAGCGCGGTCTCCAGGGTCCCGGCGGAGCCTGAGCCGTTGTCGTTGATCCCGGGGCCCGCGGTGACGGAGTCGAGGTGGGCGCCGGAGAACACCACGTTGTTGGTGTCGCCGCCGGGCCAGTCGGCGATGAGGTTGTAGCCGGTGGCACCGCCGGAGGTGAACTGCTGCACGGTGGTGGTGTATCCGGCGGCGTCCAGCTTGCCCTTGATGTAGTCGAGCGACGCCTTGTAGCCGGGGCGGCCATGGGCGCGGTTGCCGCCGTTGGCGGTGGCGATGGACTGCAGCTGGGCCAGATGGGCCTTCACATTGGCCACGGAGATGTCCGGTGCCGCGAGGGTGGTACGGGCGTCCGCCGTGTGCCGTGCCGATGCGGCGGCGGAGGTCGCGGGGGCGGCCGAGACCAGGGCGGCGACCGCCGTACCGGCGGCGGCCATGGCGGCCGTACGCCGTATCAGGGATCTTCGGGGGCGGGCTTGCGCGCATGAGGACATGGGGGGCTCCGGTTCCGAACGAGGACAGGACGGAATGACGTGACGCTGTGTGGTGCACGTGCCCGTGGGGGCGATGGAGCGGTGAACGTGCTGATGCTCGGGGCGTGGCTGACTCCGCGTCAAGGGCGGAAACCGGACATCACCCGCCGGATATCGGTCCCGGCCGAGTATCGGGTACGGCGGCGTCCGATGCGGCGCCCTCCGGCACAACGGCCTCCGGCGCGACCGCCTCGGGCACGACCGCCTCCGGAACAACGGCCTCCGGAACCGCATCAGCCCCCGGAACCACATCGGCCTCCACTGTCGCCGACAGCGCCCCCGCCCGCGCGGCGGCGTCGGCCAGCGCGCGCCGCGCCCGCCGGGCGGTGCGCAGCGCGTCCCAGGTCAGCAGCGCGAGCGCGAGCCAGACGAGGGCGAAGCCCGCCCACCGTTCGGGTGGCATCGACTCATGGAAGACGGCGAGCCCGAGGACGAACTGGAAGGTCGGCGCCACGTACTGGAGCATCCCGATCGTCGACAGCGGCAGCCGCACCGCCGAGGCCCCGAAGCAGATCAGCGGCAGCGCCGTGACGAAGCCGCAGCTCGCCAGCAGCGCGGCGTGCCCGGCGCCCTCGCTCGCGAACGTGCTGCCGCCGTCCGCCCCGAGCCAGATCAGGAAGCCGAGCGCGGGCAGGAACTGCACGGCGGTCTCGGCGGCCAGCGACTCCAGCCCGTCGAGACCGACCCGCTTCTTGGCCAGGCCGTACGTCGCGAAGCTGAAGGCGAGGGTGAGCGCGATCCACGGCGGCTTGCCGTAGCCCACCGTCAGCACGGCCACGGCCACCACCCCGACGCCGACCGCCGCCCACTGTGCGGGCCGCAGCCGCTCACGCAGCAGCAGCACCCCGAAGGCGATGCTGACCAGCGGGTTGATGAAGTATCCGAGTGCGGTCTCCACCACATGCCCGCTGTTGACGCCCCAGATGTACAGACCCCAGTTGACCGAGATCACGGTCGCGGCGAGCGCGATCATGCCCAGCCGCCGGGGCTGTCGCAGCAGCGGCCGTATCCAGCTCCAGCGGCGCAGCGCCAGCAGCACCAGACCGACGGCCACCAGCGACCACACCATCCGGTGGGCCAGGATCTCCACCGCCGCGGCGGGCTCCAGCAGCGGCCAGAAGAGCGGCACCAGACCCCACATGCCGTACGCCGCGAAGCCGTAGAGGAGACCGGCGCGATCGACGCGGTCCTGCTGGTCCTGCGGCGTCACGGCACCCTCCCCGACGGCATGACGAGCCCCCGGCGGGCCCGTTCCGAGGGTCCGAAGGTAGCGCTGGTGAGGCCCGCCTGTCATTCCCGTACCGGAATACGGTGATGACAGGCGGGCCGTGGTGCGTACGGGGCGGGTCAGCCCTTGAGCGCGACCGCCACCGAGTCCGCGATGGGCGTGGTCGGGCGGCCTATGAGCCGGGACAGCTCACCCGGGGTGGCGTCCAGCCGGCCGCGCCCGATGGCCGCCTCGACATCGGAGAGGATCACGGCGAACGGCTCGGGGACGCCCGCGCCGGTGAGGATGGACTGGTACTCGGCGGGGGAGACGGCGCCGTAGACGATCTCCTTGCCGGACTGCCGGGCGACCACCTCGGCGTACTCGGCGAAGCCCCAGGTGGTGTCGCCGGACAGCTCGTACGCCTTGCCCTCGTGGCCCTCACCGGTCAGAACGGCGACGGCGGCCGCCGCGTAGTCGGCGCGCGCGGCGGAGGCGACCCGGCCCTCGCCCGCGGCGCCCACGACGGCGCCGTGCTCCAGCACGGTGGAGAGGTTCTCGGTGTAGTTCTCGTTGTACCAGCCGTTGCGCAGCAGCACGTACGGCAGGCCCGAGTCGGTGATCGCCTGCTCGGTGACCTTGTGCTCATCGGCCAGGGTGAAGTCGGCGGCGGGGCCGCCCAGGATGCTGGTGTAGGCGAGCAGCGCGACACCGGCCTCCTTGGCGGCGTCGATCACGGCCTGGTGCTGCGGCACCCGCTGCCCGACCTCGCTGCCGGAGATCAGCAGCACCTTGTCGCCGGCGGCGAAGGCGCCGGCGAGCGTCTCGGGCCGGTTGTAGTCGGCCACGTGCAGCCGCACCCCGCGGTCGGCGAGGTCGGCGGCCTTCGCGGTGTCGCGCACGACCGCGGTGATCTGGTCGGCGGGAACCTTCTCCAGCAGCCCCTCGACGACGAGGCGGCCGAGGTGGCCGGTGGCTCCGGTGACGACGATGCTCATATGTGTGACTCTCCTGGTTCGGGATCGGCACACCCACCATAAAGGAAGCGCTAACCAAAAGAAAGGTACTCCCGGTTAAGTAAGTGTGTTCATTCGGGGCCGGGCCGCTCCCGGGGCTCCCGCTCCCGGGGCTCCCGCTCCCGGGGCTCCTGCTCCCAGGGCTCCCGTTCCCCGGGCTCCCGCGGCGCCCGCTCCCGTGCCGCGAGGCTGACGGCGAACGGCAGGATCGTCACCGCGACCCCCGGCAGCCGCTCCAGCGTCTTGGCAAGCGACTCCGCCGTGCCCCTGTGCAGCAGTTTGCCCAGCGGGGAGGCGTAGGTGCGGCGCGGCACCAGCAGGGTCAGCGCGGTCCGCCCGTCCTCGGTGGTACGGGCCGCCAGCTCCATCACGGCGTGGCGCAGCCGCCGGTCCGGGCACTCCACGACCTCCAGCGGCACCGTCACCCCCGCCGTGGCCTCCCACCGCGCCATCAGCCGCCGGGCATGGGTCTCGTCCACCATGAAGTGCACCGCGCGGACCTCGTCGGGCCGCAGCTCATGCGCGTACCGCAGCGCCTTGACCGTCGCGAGGTCGATGCTGTCCGCCAGGACGAAGACCACATGGCGCCGCCAGCGCGGGACGTCGTCCCCGGGGCGCTCCACCGCCTCCAGGGCGGCGGCCTCCGCGCGGTACTCGCGGTTGATCCGGATCAGCGCCCAGACCCCCAGCGGGAAGACCACCACGACCAGCCAGGCGCCCTCGGTGAACTTGGTGATCCCGAAGATCAGCACCACGGTGGCGGAGACCACCGCGGTGATGAGGTTCACCGCGACCTTCCACGTCCGCCCCGGCTCCCGGCGCCGCAGGTGATAGGCGGTCATCCCGGACCCGGCCATGGTGAAGGCGGTGAACACCCCGATCGCGTACAGCGCCACCAGCCGGTCCACATTGGCCTCGGTGACCACCAGCAGCGCCAGCGCCACCACGGCCAGCGACACGATCCCGTTGGAGAAGGCCAGCCGGTGGCCGCGCCGGGTCAGCTGCCGGGGCAGAAAGCGGTCCTCGGCCACGAAGCTGGCCAGGAACGGAAAGCCGGTGAAGGGCGTGTTGGCGCCCGTGTAGAGGATGAGCGCGGTCGCCAGCTGGACGAACGCCAGCCCCAGGGCGCCCAGCACCCCGCCGCCGAAGACCAGATGGGCCTCCTGCGCGAGGACGGTCGGGGTGCCGTCCCGGTACGGGATGGCGTGGGTGAAGTGGGCCAGGGCGGAGACCCCGAGGACCAGCGTGCCCAGGACGCAGCTCATCGTGACCAGCGTGTGGCGGGCGTTGCGGCCCTTGGGGTCGCGGAAGACCGAGACGCTGTTGGAGATCGCCTCCAGACCGGTCAGCGAGGAGCCGCCGTTGGCGAACGAGCGCAGCACGATGAAGAGCGAGGCGCCGTAGAGCCAGCCGTCGCCCGGAGTGCCGAGCGGCACGGCGCCCGCGGCGTGCACATCGGCGTGCGGCAGCGTCCCGGTGAGTCCGCGGATCACGCCGACCACCAGCATCAGGCCGACGGCGAGGATGAACAGGTAGGCGGGCACCATGAAGACCCGCCCGGCCTCCCGCAGTCCGCGCAGATTGCCGTAGGCGAGGATCAGGATCACCAGGGCGCTCAGCGGCAGTTGGAGATGGTCGATACCGGTCCAGGTACCACTGACGAGATGGGCGAACGAGATGATCGCGTTGGTGCCCGCCGAGACCTGGACCGCCACGGTGACGATGTAGTCCACCAGCAGTGCCACGGACGCGATCTGGGCGATGTCCGGGCCGAAGTTCTCCCGCGCCACCACATAGGAGCCGCCGGCCCGGGTGTAGATCGTCACCACATCGCTGTAGCAGAGCGTGACGAGCAGCAGTACCAGCAGGATCGCCCCGGTCACCGGGAGGATCATGGTAAACGCCGCGACCCCGATGACCGGCACCAGCACCCGCAGCATCTCCTCGCTGCCGTACGCCGTCGAGGAGATGCAGTCGGAGGCCAGCACGCCCAGCGCGGCCGGGTTGCTCAGCTTCTCGCGCCGGATCCGCTCGGTGACCAGGGGCGGGCCGAGCAGCAGCCGCTTGAGGCGGTAGCCGGGGCGGTCGGGCGGCTGGAGCGGGGCGGCGGTGTCGGCCATGCGGATAGCAGAACGGGTGCCCGGCCGGGGGGCGGGGCCACGCGGCCGCCGGGCCCCCGCCGCTGCCCCGCTGGTCCAACGCGCCCCCGGCGCGCCGTTCGGGGGGTCCGCCCCCGACGC
>NZ_JBHYVB010000037.1:0-7158 GCF_042750115.1 Streptomyces sp. NPDC059455 | reverse complement strand
GGGGGGGGGGGCGGCGCGGTGCGGTGGCCGGGGCGGGGGGGGGCGGCGGGGGGACTCGCGGCCCGCGCCCCCCCCCCCCCCCGCCTGTGCCCGTATGTACGAACGCGCCCGCTGGGCGCCTTACGGGGGGTCAGCCCACGACGGTCCAGGTGTCGCCGCCCGCGAGCAGCGCGCCGAGGTCGCCCTTGCCCTTGAGCTCCACGGCGTTGTCGAGCTGGTCGGACATCTGGGTGTCGTAGACCGGGCGCTCCACATCGCGCAGCACCCCGATGGGGGTGTGGTGGAGGGTGTCGGCGTCGGCGAGCCGGGTCAGCGCGAACGCCGTGGTGGGCGAGGCCGCGTGGGCGTCGTGCACCAGCACCTGGTGCTCGTTCTCGGCGGTGACGGTGACCACTTCGAGGTCGCCGGTGCGCTGGTCGCGGATGACGCCCTTGGACTGGTCGGTGCCGAAGCGGATCGGCTGTCCGTGCTCCAGCCGGATCACGGCCTCCTGGGCCTGGTCCTTGTCCTTCAGGGCCTCGAAGGCGCCGTCGTTGAAGATGTTGCAGTTCTGGTAGATCTCCACCAGCGCGGTGCCCGGGTGGGCCGCCGCCTGCCGCAGCACCTCGGTCAGGTGCTTGCGGTCGGAGTCCACGGTGCGGGCCACGAAGCCCGCCTCGGCGCCGAGCGCGAGCGACAGCGGGTTGAACGGCGCGTCCAGGGAGCCCATCGGGGTCGACTTGGTGATCTTGCCGACCTCGGAGGTGGGGCTGTACTGCCCCTTGGTCAGGCCGTAGATACGGTTGTTGAAGAGCAGGATCTTCAAGTTCACATTGCGGCGCAGCGCGTGGATCAGGTGGTTGCCGCCGATCGACAGCGCGTCGCCGTCACCGGTGACGACCCACACCGACAGATCGCGGCGGGAGGCGGCCAGGCCGGTGGCGATGGCCGGGGCGCGGCCGTGGATGGAGTGCATCCCGTAGGTGTTCATGTAGTACGGGAAGCGCGAGGAGCAGCCGATGCCGGAGACGAAGACGATGTTCTCCTTCGCCAGGCCCAGTTCGGGCATGAAGCCCTGGACGGCGGCGAGGACCGCGTAGTCACCGCAGCCGGGGCACCAGCGGACCTCCTGGTCGGACTTGAAGTCCTTCATCGTCTGTTTGGTGTCGGTCTTGGGTACCAGGGAGAGCGCGTGCCGAGCCGATGCCGCGCCCTCGGCGATGGTGTCAGTCATCGATGGCCTCCTTGAGGGCGGTGGCGAGCTGTTCGGCCTTGAAGGGCAGTCCGCGGACCTGGGTGAAGGAGCGGGCGTCGACCAGATAGCGGGCGCGCAGCAGCGTCGCCAGCTGACCCAGGTTCATCTCCGGCACCACGACCTTCTCGTAACCCTCCAGCACCTTGCCGAGGTTGGCCGGGAAGGGGTTCAGATGGCGCAGATGGGCCTGGGCGATGCGGTCGCCCGCGGTGCGGACGCGGCGCACCGCCGCGGTGATCGGGCCGTACGTGGAACCCCACCCCAGGACCAGGGTGCGGGCGTCGCCGGTCGGGTCGTCCACCTCGATGTCCGGCACCGCGATGCCGTCCACCTTGGCCTGGCGGATGCGGACCATGTGGTCGTGGTTGGCCGGGTCGTAGGAGATGTTCCCCGTGCCGTCCTGCTTCTCGATGCCGCCGATCCGGTGCTCCAGACCGGGCGTGCCGGGCACGGCCCAGGGGCGGGCCAGGGTCTCCGGGTCGCGCTTGTACGGCCAGAAGACCTCGGTGCCGTCGGCCAGTACGTGGTTGGGGCCGGCCGCGAACTGGACGCGCAGGTCGGGCAGCTTGTCGACGTCCGGCACCTGCCAGGGCTCCGAGCCGTTGGCCAGATAGCCGTCCGACAGCAGGAACACCGGGGTGCGGTAGGTCAGGGCGATCCGGGCCGCTTCGAGCGCGGCGTCGAAGCAGTCGGCCGGGGTCCTCGGGGCCACGATCGGCACCGGGGCCTCGCCATTGCGCCCGTACATGGCCTGGAGCAGGTCCGCCTGCTCGGTCTTGGTGGGCAGCCCGGTGGAGGGGCCGCCGCGCTGGATGTCGATCACCAGCAGCGGCAGCTCCAGCGACACCGCGAGCCCGATGGTCTCCGACTTCAGCGCCACACCGGGGCCGGAGGTGGTGGTCACGGCGAGGGAGCCGCCGAAGGCCGCGCCCAGCGCGGCGCCGATCCCGGCGATCTCGTCCTCGCCCTGGAAGCTGCGCACGCCGAAGTTCTTGTGCTTGGACAGCTCATGGAGGATGTCCGAGGCCGGGGTGATCGGGTACGACCCCAGGAACAGCGGCAGATCCGCCTGGCGGGAGGCCGCGATCAGCCCGTACGACAGCGCCAGGTTTCCGGAGATGTTCCGGTAGGTGCCGGTGGGGAACGCGGTGCTGGCCGGGGCGACCTCGTACGAGACGGCGAAGTCCTCGGTGGTCTCGCCGAAGTTCCAGCCCGCCCGGAAGGCGGCCACGTTCGCCTCGGCGATCTGCGGCTTCTTGGCGAACTTCTGGCGCAGGAACTTCTCGGTGTTCTCGGTCGGACGGTGGTACATCCACGACAGCAGCCCGAGCGCGAACATGTTCTTGCTGCGCTCGGCCTCCTTGCGGGACAGCCCGAATTCCTTCAGCGCCTCGATGGTCAGCGTCGTGAGCGGCACCGGGTGGACGCGATAGCCGTCCAGCGAGCCGTCCTCCAGGGGGCTTTGGTCATAGCCGACCTTGGCCATGGGGCGCTTGGTGAACTCGTCGGTGTTGACGATGATTTCCGCCCCGCGCGGCACATCGGGGAGGTTGGCCTTCAGCGCGGCCGGGTTCATCGCCACCAGCACGTTCGGCGCGTCACCTGGTGTGAGGATGTCGTGATCGGCGAAGTGGAGCTGGAAGCTCGACACTCCGGGCAGGGTGCCGGCGGGGGCGCGGATCTCCGCCGGGAAGTTCGGCAGGGTCGACAGGTCGTTTCCGAACGACGCCGTCTCCGAGGTGAATCGGTCACCCGTGAGCTGCATACCGTCACCGGAGTCCCCCGCGAACCGGATGATCACCCGGTCCAGGCGGCGGACCTCCTTACCACCGTCTGCTGATCGCTGCCCCCCGGCGGGCGTCTGCCCGCCCTGCTGATCGGCTGGTTCGGCC
Source organism: Streptomyces sp. NPDC059455 (assembly GCF_042750115.1). Classification (NCBI taxonomy): domain Bacteria; kingdom Bacillati; phylum Actinomycetota; class Actinomycetes; order Kitasatosporales; family Streptomycetaceae; genus Streptomyces; species Streptomyces sp. NPDC059455. The sequence continues at coordinate 4,032 of NZ_JBHYVB010000037.1, read as the reverse complement.
TGCTCGGCCGGGCTACTGACCTGGCTGGTCACTGCTTCGGACCTCCCTTGAGGCGGCGCTCCTGGACAGTCGGTGCCGACCGGTTGTTGTCCCATGACCATCGTACGTCGGTAAGGGTGGCCTTCCTTGGCCGGATCACATGGTGGACGCCGAAAGAAGAACCATATATGTACTGGTTTGGCACGACGTGTCCCTCCCCCCGTGCTGTCATTTCCGCTGATCCCCCGTTCAGCCTTTGGCCCCGCTTTGGTGCGCGGGAGTCTGCTTTCAGGAATTGAGAGTCTCAGGAATTGAGATAGGTGAGGACGGCGAGCACCCGACGGTGATCCCCGTCACTCGGCGACAGGCCGAGCTTCAGGAAGATGTTGCTCACATGCTTCTCGACCGCGCCGTCGCTCACCACGAGCTGCCGGGCAATGGCCGAATTGGTACGGCCCTCGGCCATCAGCCCCAGGACCTCCCGCTCCCTCGGGGTGAGCCCGGCCAGCACATCCTGCTTGCGGCTGCGGCCCAGCAGCTGGGCGACCACCTCCGGGTCGAGCGCCGTGCCGCCCTGGGCGACCCGCACCACCGCGTCCACGAACTCGCGCACCTCGGCCACCCGGTCCTTGAGCAGATAGCCCACGCCCCGGCTGTTCCCGGCCAGCAGCTCGGTGGCGTACTGCTCCTCCACGTACTGCGACAGGACCAGCACCGCCAGACCAGGGTGGTCGCGGCGCAGCCGGACGGCCGCCCGCACCCCCTCGTCGGTGTGCGTGGGCGGCATCCGGACGTCGGCCACCACCACATCCGGTGGCGCGCCCTCGTCGGCCAGCTCCCGCACCGACTTGATCAGCGCTTCCGCGTCCCCGACGCCCGCGACCACGTCATGGCCCCGGTCGGTCAGCAGCCGGGTCAGCCCCTCCCGTAGCAGCACCGAATCCTCGGCGATGACCACCCGTACTCTGTCCGCCACGATGCTCGGCCCCCGTTTCACTCGGTTCGTCGAGACCAGCATCCCAGGGTTCGGCCGCTCGCGTCGCGCAGAACCGGCCGCGTCCAGTTGCGCACAACCGGTCGCGCACGAGCCGCGTACAAGTGGAGGGGTGTGCGCCGTCAGCGCCAGGGGAGCTCGGCGGTCACCGTGGTCGGGCCGCCCGCCGGGGAGTGGACGACGAGGACCCCGTCCACCGCGTCGATCCGCTCGGCCAGCCCGGCGAGGCCCGAACCGGTGGAGGTGTCGGCCCCGCCGCGCCCGTCGTCCGTGATCTGGATCAGCAGCCGGTCCTCGGTACGCCAGACATCGACCTCGGCGGTGCGGGCGCCACTGTGCTTGCTGATGTTCTGCAGCAGCTCGGAGACGGTGAAGTAGACGATGCCCTCGATCGCGGGCGCGGGCCGCTGCGGAAGGTCCACGGTCGCCTTCACCGGCACGGTGCAGCGGGCGGCGAGGGCGGAGAGGGCGGGGTCGAGGCCGCGGTCGGTGAGGATGGCCGGGTGGATGCCGCGGGCGAGGTCGCGCAGCTCCTGGAGGGCCAGCTTCACCTCGCCGTGGGCCTCGTCGACCATCTTGGCGGCGGCCTCCGGGTCCTCCTCCAGCTTCTCCTTCGCCAGGCCCAGATCCATGGCGAGGGCGACCAGCCGGGCCTGGGCGCCGTCGTGGAGGTCGCGTTCGATACGGCGCAGGTCGGCGGCGGCGGTGTCCACCACCGTCCCCCGGTCCGACTCCAGCTCCCAGACCCGGCTCGCCAGCCGGGACGGGCCGAGCAGCCCGCTCACCATGATCCGGTCGACCGAGGTCAGCCCCCGCATCAGCCACGGGGTCAGGAACAGGACCAGCACTCCGGCGGCGCAGGTCACGGCGATCTCGAACGGGGTGTCCAGATAGAAGTTGTGCCCGCGGTCGTCCCCGAAGACCTGCAGACCCGGCTCGTCCAGGTACCGGGGGAAGACCCAGCGCCACAGCGGATAGGTCGCGAAGCCCCAGCCGTAGAAGATGAACGCCACCGCGAAGCCGAAGGAGAGCACCGCCCACGGCAGATGGATCAGCGCGTAGATCACATGACGCCAGGAGGTGCCGCTCCTGAGCAGCGCGCCCACCCAGGCGACCGGTCCGCGCCTGCCCCCGCGGCCGCCCCTCCGGCCGAGCACGGGCTCGGGCTCGGCCACCTGCAGCCCCAGCAGCGCACGGGCGCGGGCCCGCTCGACCACGCCGAACCCCCGGCAGCCCGCGAGGGCGGCGCCGAGCACCGGGACACCGAGGAAGGTGATCAGCAGCCCGGCGCCGAGCGCGATCATCGTGACCGTGTAGACGAAGGTGAGGATGGCCATCGGCAGGCTGATCAGGACGTAGAGGAACTCACACCACACGCGGCCCTGGAACGGCGCCTTCAGCACTGCGGGCACCAGATGGCCACGGGGCTCGGTCCCCGGCTCGTAGGGGCGGTATGCGGTGGCCATCGTCTCGTCCGTCCTCCGGGGGCCTGTTCGGTCGCGCGTCTGCGTATCCCCAAGAGTCCCGGAGCGGGGTCGGCCCGGCCATCGGGCGGGTCGGCGTCTTCACCGGGGGGTTAGCCCTACCTCGAGGGGTGAGGCCGGGGGCGGTTCAGGGGCGGGTCGGTATCAGGGCAGGTGTCAGGTCGGTGTCAGCTCCCGGGCTCTTCGCCGGGACCGTTCTCAGGCTCTTCGCCGGGACCGTTCTCAGGCTCTTCGCCGGGACCGTTCTCAGGCCCTTCGCCGGGACGGTGCCACCGCCGCGCCCGCCGCCGACCCGGTCCGGTGGCGCCAGGGCAGCTCGGCGGTCACGGTGGTCGGCCCACCGGACGGCGAATCCACCACGAACAGCCCGTCCACCGAGCCCAGCCGCTCCGCCAGGCCCGCGAGCCCCGTGCCCCCGCCGGTGGACGCCCCGCCGCGCCCGTCGTCCCGCACCTGGATCAGCAGCCGGTCCTCGGTGCGCCACAGTTCGACCTCGGCGGTGCGGGCGCGGCTGTGCTTGCTGATGTTCTGCAGCAGTTCGGAGACGGTGAAGTAGGCGATGCCCTCGATCGCCGGTGCCGGGCGTTCGGGCAGCTCGACCGCCACCTTCACGGGCACGGTGCAGCGGGCCGAGAGCGCGGAGAGGGCGGGGCCGAGGCCGCGGTCGGTGAGGATGGCCGGGTGGATGCCGCGGGCGAGGTCGCGCAGCTCCTGGAGGGCGAGCTTCACCTCGCCGTGGGCCTCGTCGACCATCTTGGCGGCGGCCTCCGGGTCCTCCTCCAGCTTCTCCTTCGCCAGACCGAGCCCCATGGCGAGGGCGACCAGCCGGGCCTGGGCGCCGTCGTGGAGGTCGCGTTCGATACGGCGCAGGTCGGCGGCGGCGGTGTCCACCACGGTGCCCCGGTCCGACTCCAGTTCGGCGATCCGCCGCTCCAGCTCGTCGGAGGGGAACAGCAGCCCGCGCACCATCGCCCGGTCCACATGCGTCAGCCCCCGGGCGATCCAGGGCAGCACCGGCCAGGCGGCGAACAGCGAGGTCAGGGTGATCGCGAAGGTGACCACCGACCACGGCAGCCGGATCAGGGCGTAGAGCGTGGCCCGCCAGCCGACCGGGTCCCGCAGACTCGTCCACAGCCTGCCGAGGAAGCTGCTGCCCGGCTGGTGCGGCAGCGGGCTGGGCTCGTCGATGTGCACCGAGAGCAGTGCCCTGGCGCGGTTGCGCTCGAACCGGCCGAGCAGCCGGCTGAACCGCAGCCCCAGGGCCAGCAGGGGCAGGCCCACCACCGTGACGGCCAGTCCCAGGCCCACGGCCAGCCAGACCAGGGTGAAGACGAAGCACACGATGCCCACCAGCAGATTGGCCAGGAGATACGCGATCTCCTTCCAGGTCTGCGTGGGAAAGGCGAACGCGGGCGGACGCGGCAGCCGCTCGGCTGGCGGACGCGGCGGCCGCGCGGGGGGGGGGGGCCCGCGGCAGCACCGGCACCGCATGCGGCCGCCCCATGACACCCGACTCCGGGTGGCGGGCCCCGGGGTGTTGGTGGCGAATCCGCTCGACGACCCCGACCCGCAGAT
>NZ_JBHYVB010000036.1:52275-72014 GCF_042750115.1 Streptomyces sp. NPDC059455 | reverse complement strand
CTCCTGACTGGGGCTTCGGCCCAGGCCCCGGGCGGGGGCTTCGGCCGAGACCTCGGGCGGGGGCTCCGGCACAGACCTCGGACCGGGCTTCGCCCCTTCCCGCAGCATCGATAAGCGGCTCCGCCGTGTGGCAGGGCTCCGCCCCGGATGCCGGGGTCCAGGGGCGGAGCCCCGGGTATCGGGAAGGGGCGGGGAGGGGAAAGCCTCGCTATGCGGCTCCGCCGCGTGGTGGGCCCTGATGCGGAGTCGTTCGTTCAGAACGTGTGCCAGCGCACCGCCGTGTCGCCCTCGCGCAGGGAGGCGATGCGGCGGGTGAACTCGGCGCGGGCCGCCGGGTTGCCCGGGGCGTGCTGGGAGACCCAGGCGCAGCTGGCGGTCTCGCGCGCCCCCCGCAGCACCGCGCAGCCGGGCCACTCGCGGACGTCCCAGCCGTACTCCGCCACGAACGCGTCGTACTCCGCCGCGCCCAGCCCATAGCGGTCCCGGGACAGGGCCATCACCACCAGATCGTGCTCGCGCAGATCGTGCGAGAAGGTCTCCAGGTCCACCAGTACCGGGCCGTCCGGGCCGATGTGCACATTGCGCGGCAGCGCGTCGCCGTGGATCGGGCCGGGGGTGAGGCGCGGGGTCAGCTCCTCGACGGCGGACGCGAAGTCGTCCCGGCGGGCACGCAAATACGCCGCGTCCGCCGGGTCGATCGCGTCCCCGGCCAGCCGCAGCCAGCGCTCGACCCCGCCCAGCAGATCGCGGCGCGGCAGCGGAAGCGGCGCCGGGTCGCCGGGCGGGTCGGGCAGGGCGTGCACCATCCGCAGCAGCTCCGCGAGATCGCGCGCCCCGGCGGGGCGTACCGGGTCGGGAAGCCGCTGCCAGTACGTGACGAGATGGTTGGCGAACGGAAGCGGCTGCTCGGAGCCGAAGCGCCGGTCGGGGCGGACCGCGGGCAGACCCTCTCGGGCGAGCCAGTCGGCGATCCTCAGCTCTCGGGCGGCCCGGTCCCACACCTCCAGGTCGCGGCTGATCCGGACCACCAGGGAGAGGCTGTCGACGGCGAAGACGGCGTTCTCACCGAGGGCCAGTAGCCGGGCCTCCGCCGTACCGGCCCGGTAGGGCGGCAGCGCGGCCGAGAGCACCGCCCGTGCCCGCTCCTCCGTGAACGCGACTTCCGCCACCGCCATGCCTCTTCTCCTCGTCGGCGCTCAAGTCTCGCATCAGGCGCCGCAGGTGAACCGGCCGACCGCAGCTCTTGACCGCACCGCCCGCCCTCCGCACGATGACGTGGGCTCTCCCACCGGACCGCCCTCCCACCGCGTCCGAAGGGGGCCCTGCCGTGATACCCGTGACCGCCGCCTCGGCGCGCTCGGACCAGGGCTCCGCCCCACCCCCGTCCGGCGCCCCCGGCAAGGGCCAGGGCCGCGCGGCGAGTGGTCACCGGGCGTGGTTCCTGGTTCTGCCCGCGCTGATCCCGATCCTCCTCCTCAGCGTCGGCCCGCTCCTCTACGGCATCGCGCTCGCCTTCACCGACTCCCAGGCGGGCCGCACCGAACCCACCCAGTGGATCGGGCTGCTCAACTTCCAGGATCTGCTGCGCGACACCCTCTTCTGGGAGTCCTTCCGGATCGGCCTGGTGTGGGCGGTGGCCGTCTCCGTACCGCAGTTCCTGCTCGCGCTCGGCCTCGCGCTGTTGCTCCACCAGGAGCTGCGGTTCCGCTGGCTGTCGCGGGCGCTCGCGATCGTCCCCTGGGCGATGCCGGAGGTCGTGGTCGGCATCATGTGGCGGCTGGTCTACCACCCCGACGCGGGGGTGCTCAACGAAACGCTGGGCACCCACCGCGACTGGCTCGGCAGCTTGTCCACCGCCCTGCCCGCCGTCGTCGTGGTCGGTATCTGGGCACGGCTTCCGCAGGTCACGGTCACCCTGCTGGCCGGGCTCTCGAATGTGCCGCGCGAACTGCATGAGGCCGCGGCCATGGACGGCGCCGGTGCGTGGCGCCGCTTCCGCGCCGTCACCTGGCCCGCCATCAGGCCCATCGCCCTCGCCATCAGCGCGCTCAGCTTCATCTGGAACGTCAACTCCTTCGCGCTGGTCTACGTCCTGACGGGCGGCGGGCCCGGCGGCCGCACCCGGCTGCCGATGCTCTTCGCCTATGAAGAGGCGTTCCGCTACGGCCAGTTCGGTTACGCGGCGGCGATGGGCTGTGTGCTGGTGGCGGTGGTCTCCATCCTGCTGGCCGTCCATCTCGTGGCCCGGCTGAAGGGGGACGACGACGCATGAGCACCCGCCTCACCGCCCGGCGCCGCGCGGCGCGCACCGGCCAGTACCTCGCCCTCCTCGGCTATCTGGTCTTCCTCGCCTTCCCCCTGCTGTGGCTGGTCTCCACCGCGTTCAAGCCGCCGCGCGAGCTGGCGAGCCTCCATCCGGGCTGGATCCCCGACCACCCCACCCTCGACAACTTCCGCCAGGCGTTCGAGGAGCAGCCGCTGCTGCGGTCCGCGGGCAACAGCCTGATCGCCTCCCTCGCCGCCGCGGTCATCACCGTCGTCATCGCCACCCCGATGGCCTATGTGATGGCCCGCCACCACCGCTCCGCGCTGTCCCGGGCGGCCACCGGCTGGATCGTGGTCAGCCAGGCGTTCCCCTTTGTCCTGGTGATCATCCCGCTGTTCCTGGTACTCAAGGAGGTCCGCCTGATCGACTCCCTCGCCGGGTTGATCATGGTGTACGTGGTGTGGTCCCTGCCGTTCGCCCTGTGGATGCTGGCCGGGTACGCACGGGCCGTACCGCGCGAGTTGGAGGAGGCCGCGGCCGTGGACGGGGCGGGCAGACTGCGGGTGTTGATCTCCGTCACCATGCCGCTGCTGACCCCGGGCATCGTGGCCACCGCCCTCTTCGCGTTCATCACCGCCTGGAATGAGTTCTTCTTCGCGCTCGTCCTGCTCAAGTCCCCGCGGAAACAGACGATGCCGATCATCCTCACCCACTTCATCGGAACCGAGGGTGTCGCCGATCTCGGCCCGCTCGCCGCCGCCTCACTGCTGGCGACGCTGCCCTCGCTCGTGCTGTTCGCGCTCATCCAGCGCCGGATCACCAGCGGCACCCTGGCCGGGGCGGTGAAGCACTGATGCGCCGCCGAACGCTGCTGGCCGCGTCCGCCACCGGGGCGCTGCTGTCCGGCTGCGCGCCGGAGCGGCGGCGGGCGACCGGCGGCCGGATCACTCTGCGCTTCCAGTCCCTGGCCTGGCAGCAGGAATCGGTGGCGGCCAACAAGCAGCTGGTGGGGGAGTGGAACGTGGCCCATCCCGACATCCGGGTCGAGTATGTCCAGGGCAGCTGGGACGGCGTCCACGACCAGCTGCTCACCTCCTTCGAGGGCGGTGAGGCACCCGACATCATCCATGACGCCACCGACGACCTCGCCGACTTCGCCTACGGCGGCTATCTCGCCGATCTCACCGACCTGCTGCCCCGGCGGCTCAAGGACGAGATCCCGCCCCGTACCTGGCAGACCGCCACCTTCGGCGGCGGCGTCCACGGTGTGCCGTTCCTTCAGGAGCCGCGCGTGCTCATCGCCAACCGCGCGCTGCTGGAGCGGGCCCGGGTGCGGATCCCCACCGCCGAACGGCCCTGGAGCTGGGCCGAGTTCGAGGACGCGGCCGAAGCGCTGACCCGGGACGGGGCGTACGGCGTGGCCTGGCCGCTCAAGGAGCCGGTCTCCGCGACCCTCAACCTCTCGCTCTCCACCGGCGGCAAGATCTTCCACCGGGGCCGGGGCGCGGACGGCAAGGTCACCGTCCGGTTCGACGCCGCCGACCAGCGGGTGCCCCGCGTCATCCACGACCAGCTGGGCGGCGACCGCACCGCCGCGCGGACCACCCTCGGCATGGGCGGCTCCGACACCCTCCCCGGCTTCTTCGGCGGGAAGTACGCGATGGTGCCGCTCGGCTTCTCCTACCGCCAGCAGATCGTGCAGCAGGCGCCCAAGGGGTTCGCCTGGACCGTACTGCCGTCCCCGGCCGGGCCCGGTGGCGACCAGCGGCAGGGGGTCAGCCCGCAGACGCTGTCCATCGCCGCCGACAGCCCGTACCAGCGGGAGGCGGCCCGCTTCATCGACTTCTTCCTGCGCCCGCCGCACATGGTGCGGCTCGCCCGGGGCGACTGGATGCTCCCCACGGGCCGGACCGCGCTGCGGGACCCCGCTCTGCGCACCCGCCGCCACGGCTGGGCCACCGGCACCGCCCTGGCCGGACAGCTGCGCCCGGCGCCCGCGCAGACGGTGCGCGGCTACCCGGAGTGGAAGGACAAGGTGGCCACTCCGGCGCTGCAGGAGTACTACAGCGGGGCGATCGGAATGGGGGAGCTGCGCGAGCGGCTCGTCGACGACGGGAACCTGGTGCTCGCCCGCTACCAGCGGTAGGACCCGCTGCGCCGCCGGCGCACCTGGTCCTGCCATAGACCCGGTCCTCCAAGCAGACCGTTACCCCCTGGCAAAGGTTGCCCTTGCCCGATCTTGTCTCTTCTCTTAACGACTTCTTACCTTCAGGTGAACTCGTGTCTAACGCCAGAAAGATTGACCATGCCCCGAGACATACCGCCGCTCGCCGAGGTCCGCCGGATCACTGAGAAGAAGCGAGACGCGTGGTGGACCGTCATGCTCGTGGATCCGGTGGCCACACCGCTGGTCCGCTGGATCGCCAAGTACACCCGGGCCACCCCCAACCAGCTCACCTGGGGTGCGTTCCTGGTGGGCCTCGGCTCCGCCGCGTGCTTCGCTCAGGGCGACTGGAGATGGCTGCTGCTCGGGGCCGTGCTCTACCACGTGAGCTTCATCTTCGACTGCATGGACGGCAAGCTGGCCCGGCTGACCGGCACCGGCTCGGTCTTCGGGGCGTGGCTGGACTTCGTCTTCGACCGGATCCGGGTGCTGGTCTGCGCGGTCGCCCTGATGGGCGGTCAGTACGCGCGCACGGATGACGTCCTGTATCTGTGGCTGGCGCTGGCCGTCGCCTCCCTGGACGCGCTGCGCTACATCGACTCGCTGGAGATCTTCAAGATCCGGCACGGGATGCGCAAGCAGATCAAGGCCCGGATGCGGGCGGCCCGCAAGGCCGAGAACCAGGCCGAGCTGGCCTTCATGGAGGACCTGCTGCGGGAGAACCCCGAGGCCGACCTGGAGACGGACCGCGACACGGTGGCTCCCTTGGAGCCCGCTGCTCCGCTGGAGCCGATGGCGGCCCTGGAGTCCACGGCGGCCCTGGAGTCCACGGCGGCCCTGGAGTCCACGGCGCCCCTGGAGACCACGAGGCCCGTGGAGGCCACGGCCACCCTGGAGTCCACGGCCGCCCCGGCACCCGCCGTGCGCCGCCCCGCCGTCGTCGATCTGCACCAGGAGTTCCGGCGCCGCTTCCCGTGGTGGGTCCGGTGCCGGAACTTCCTGCAGCGCCACCGCGTCCGCGCTCATCTCATCAGCGGCATCGAGTTCCAGATGGGCGTGTTCATCATCGGTCCGGCCGTCGACGCGGTGGTGGCGACGACCGTCGTATCGGGTGTGCTGCTGCTCGTCTTCGAGCTGGCCATCATCTACAAGTTGCTGTTGTCGACCCGGGACTTCACCCGCACCATCAACTCCTTCGAAACGGCCGAAGAACGCATTCCGGCCACCACCTCGGTCAGCTCCTGAGCGAGTACCAGCCACTGCTCCGGCGTCACATACGCCACTACGACGTCCCGCCCCAGCCCGGCCGCCCGGAACGCCCGGTCGAGCGCGCGGGCGGGGCAGACCCGGCGCAGTGACGCGTGGAGCGAGCCGCCGACCCCGGTGAAGCCGAGCTCGACCAAGTCCGCGTAGGCGGACCGGGCCGCCGGGTCGGTGAGCAGCGGCCGCGGCCGCCGGGTCAGCCGCAGGATCCCGCCGTCGACCGCGGGCACCGGCCGGAAGGCGGTACGCGCCACCCGCCCGCACAGCCGCCACTCGACCTCCGGCCACGACCGTACGGTCAGCAGGGACCAGCGGCCGTAGTCCCCGGTGCGCTTACGGGCGTACTCCGCCTGGGTGAGCAGCGTCGCCGAGGTCAGCCGGGGCACCGCCCGCAGCGCCCAGGCCACGATCTCGGCGGTGCGGGCGTAGGGCACGTTGCCGACCAGGGCGAACGGCTCGCGTGGCGGCGCCGCCTGGAGGAAGTCCTGGTGTACGACCCGGACCCGCGGGCAGCGGGCGAGCCGCTCCCGCAGCCCCGGGATCAGATGCCGGTCGATCTCATAGCTGATCAGCTCACGGCAGCGCGGGGCCAGCGCCTCGGTGAGCGCCCCTTTGCCCGCGCCGACCTCCACCAGGAGATCGCCGGGCCCGGGGCGGGCGGCGCGTACGACACGGGCGACGGCGCCCGGGTCGACGAGGAAGTTCTGCCCGTACGCCCGCCTCGCGCGGTCGCGTTCGGTACGGCGCGGTTTCGCGCGGGGCGCTTCGGTGCGGGGCGCTTTGGCGCGGGGCGGTTCGGCGCGGGGCGGTTCGGTGTTACGGCGCGGTTCGCCACCGCGCGGGGCATGGGGATGGTGTCGATTGCGGGCCACGGCCACGGTCCTTTCGGAGCCGGGCGGGCGGCAGCAGCGCGGAACGGGCCCTGCCGCCCGTCCCGGAACGAGTGATTCCTGGACTGGCGGGGGCCCTGGCCGAGGGCGCGTGGATGGGTGAGATCAGCTCACGGTGAGAGAGCGATGGGAAGTCCGGCGGGTCAGCCGCTCAGGTGGAGAGCCACCTCGACGGCGAACCGTTCACAGACTCGGAGAGACACCGGGCGCGTCCGGGCCGGCCAGGGCACCGGGGCCGCGCCGCGGGCGGCGGGCAGGCATAGGAAGGGCGCGCGCACACGCCACCCGGGCACAGCCACGAGTGATGCGGGTGAACACGCCGATGCCGGGACTTCCGCCCATCGGTGTACTCCTCCCGTGCGCGCGTACGCGAAAGGACGCGTATGCGGATCTCCGCCGTATCCCCGCACCGTAGGGACCGGCCGGGACACTCCGCAACGCCTTTTCGCACCGCACCGCACCGCATCCCACCACCCCACCGCACCCGACGCCCCCACCCCGAAACGCCGAACCGGTCACACGGCCCGGAGGCCATGTGACCGGTTGACGGCTGTCAGGATGTGCGGGACGTGGTCGTCAGACCCTCGCGTGCCGGGGCCGTTCGTCCGCGTCCGGCCTCGGGGAAGCGCCCACCAGGACGGTCGGCCGCTGGGCCGGGGCGGGCTCGTCGTGGGCGAGGTCCGGGAGCCACCCCAGCCACTTCGGCAGATACCAGTTGCGCTCGCCCAGCAGCGACATCACGGCCGGGAGGAGCACCCCGCGGATGACGGTGGCGTCGATGAGGACCGCGGCCGCGAGGCCCACGCCCATCTGCTTCATGGACTGCATCGACAGCGTGCCGAAGATGGAGAAGACCGCGACCATGATGACGGCGGCGCTGGTGACCACGCCCGCCGTCGTCACCACACCGTGCACCACCGCGTCCTTGGTGGTGCGGCCCGCCAGGCGCGCCTCGCGGATCCGGGAGACCACGAAGACGTGGTAGTCCATGCTCAGCCCGAACAGGATCACGAAGAGGAACAGCGGCAGCCAGGACACGATCGCGCCCACGCCCTCCGCGCCGACCAGCCCCGCGCCCCAGCCGTGCTGGAAGACCGCGGTGAGGATGCCGTACGCGGCGCCCACCGACAGCAGGTTGAGCACGATGGAGGTCACGGCGATGGTGAGCGACCGGAAGGACATCAGCATCAGCAGGAAGGCGAAGACCACCACGAAGGCGAAGACCGGGGCGACGGCCGAGCCGAGCTTGTCGTTGAAGTCCTTGGAGGAGGCGGTCGAGCCGCCGATGGGGGCGTCCACCCCGTCCACCGTGCCGAGGGTCGCCGGGCGCACCTCGTTCCGCAGCACGTCCAGGCTCTTCTCGGCCTTGCCCTCGTCGGAGCCGCCGATCAGCGGGACCTCCACCACGGCCAGGTTCTGCCGGTGGTGGACGGTCACCTCGACCGGGCCCTTGGAGGCGCCCTTCGCCACGGCCTCGGTACGGAAGCGGGCGAGGGCGTCGCGCACCGGCGCCGCGTCGATGTCGTCCGCCTTCACCACGACCCTGGCCGGGTCGGATCCGCCCGGGAACGCCTCGTCGATGTGGTTGTACGCGTTCACGACCGGCAGCCGGTCGCCGAACTCCTGGTCCATGGTGAGGTTCGCGGTGTTCATCCCCACGGCGGGGACGGCCAGCGCGATCAGCGCGCCACCGGCGAGGGCCAGCGACAGCTTGGGGCGGCGCAGCACCGGGCCGAGGACGGCGCGCCAGATGCGGCTCTCGGTGCCGCCGCGCCGCTTGGCACGGCCCAGGAACGGCAGCCGGCCCTTCTCCACCCGCTCACCGAGCAGCGAGAGCAGCGCGGGCAGCACCGTCACCGAGCCGACCATCGCCACCGCCACCACCATCAGCGTGGCGAGCCCCATCGCCTTGAACTCCGCGATACCGGTGAAGAGCATGCCCGCCATCGCCACGATCACCGTGACGCCGGAGACCAGGATGGCGCGGCCGGAGGTGGCCGCCGCCACCCGCAGCGCGGTCTGCGCGTCCCGTCCGGCGGCGCGCTCCTCGCGCTCCCGGCGCAGGTAGAACAGGCAGTAGTCGACGCCGACGGCCAGCCCCACCAGCAGCATCACGGAGTTGGCGGTGTCGCTCATGTGCACCCAGTGGCTGACCATCGCCACCAGACCGGTGGTGGCCAGGAACGCGGTCATCGCGAGGGCCACCGGCAGCAGGGCGGCCACCAGCGCGCCGAAGACGATCAGCAGGATGCCGAGGGCCACCGGCAGCGCGGAGTACTCGGCCTGGGTGAAGTCGTCGCCGAACGCGTCGTCGAACGCCTTCTGGCCGCTGGCGTCGCCGAACTCCTCGATCCGCAGGTCCTGGTGGCCGTTCTGCGCCTTGTCCACCGCGTCCAGGACCGGCTGGATGTGGTCGGCCGCCTTCTCCGCGTCGCCGCGCATCTCGAACTGCACCAGTGCGGAGCGCCGGTCGGCGGAGATGCTCTTGGTGTCGTACGGGGAGCGGAGGGCGGTCACCTGGCCGGTGGCCCGTACCTCGGCCATCACCCCGTCGACCGCCTTGCGGAAGGCCGGGTCGCTCGCGGTGAGCCCGCCGCCCTTCGCCTGGATCAGTACGGTTTCCCCGGCCGCGTCGTCAATGCCCGCCTCGTCGAGAATCTTCGAGACGCGCCCGGCCTCGCCCGGAACCTGCTCGCTCTCCGACACATCGACCCGGCCCGTCATCGAGCCGACGGCCAGGGCGAGGATGACCAGCAGCACCCAGCCCCCGACCGCCGCCCACCGGTGACGGGCGCTCCAACTGCCCGCGCGTGCCGCTATCCCGCGCGGCCTCTCCAAGCGGCCTGTGTCCGCCACGACATCCCCTTATGCCCTGGTGGCGGACTGTCCCCGCCACTCGTTGACGACGCTAGGCCGTGGCGTCGGGCCGACCCATCCTGCTGACCGGTGAACCGTCCGGTGGTTCCCTCCAACCGCAGAAGGGGGGACAGCCCTACCCTCCCTGATGCGGGTCCCCTACACACAAAGGGCGTTGACTTCGAGTCGGGGCGCGGTCGAAGCGCAGAACGTTGCCTATGTCACACATTCGTGGGGATCTTGAATTGACCCGTACCCATCAGTCAGGGTTTTGTCAGAACCGGAGTGACCCCAACACGCTCCGGATCTGCCGCACTTGAGGGATCGGACGCGATCCGGGGTGCGGATTCCCCCCACAACCGCACGAGGAGGAACCCTCGTCATGGCAGTTCACAAGCAGCGCAACGCGCGTCGACTCGGTCTGGCCATAGCCGCCGCGACCGCCGTCACCGCCGGTGTCTTCGTGGCCGTCCCGGCCGGCGCCACCACCGCCCAGCCCGCCGAGGGCACCGTCTACGGCACCCAGGCGAAGAACGCCGTCGACGGCAGCTACATCGTCATGCTCAAGGGCGGCAAGAGCATCAAGGCCGCCTCGGAGGGCAAGGACCTCGCCGAGCAGTACGGCGGCAAGCTGCGCCGCAGCTACGACTCCGCCATCAACGGCTTCTCGGCCGGCGGGCTGTCCGACACCGAGGCCAAGCGGCTGGCCGCCGACCCGTCGGTCGCCAAGGTGGTCCAGAACCACCGCTACACCATCAAGGGCACCCAGGAGAACCCGCCGTCGTGGGGCCTGGACCGGATCGACCAGGAAGACACCCAGGGCGACAAGAAGTACACCTACCCCGACAACGCGGGTGAGGGCGCCACCGCGTACGTCATCGACACCGGTGTCCGCACCAGCCACAAGGACTTCGAGGGCCGCGCCACATCCGGCTTCGACGCGGTCGACAACGACGACAGCGCCGACGACGGCAACGGCCACGGCACCCACGTGGCCGGCACCATCGCCGGTGCCGAGCACGGCGTCGCCAAGAAGGCCAAGATCGTCGCGGTGCGCGTGCTGGACGACCAGGGCTCCGGCACCACCGAGCAGGTCGTCGCGGGCATCGACTGGGTCACCGAGAACCACGAGGGCCCGTCCGTCGCCAACATGAGCCTGGGCGGCACCCCCGACGAGGCCCTCGACGCGGCCGTGCAGAAGGCCATCGACTCCGGTGTCACCTTCGGTGTGGCGGCGGGCAACGAGTCCGCCGACGCCAGCCAGAGCTCTCCCGCCCGGGTGAAGGACGCGATCACGGTCGCCTCCAGCACCGACAAGGACGAGCAGTCCGACTTCTCCAACTACGGCGACGTGGTGGACATCTACGCTCCCGGCTCGGACATCACCTCCGACTGGAACACCGGCGACGACGCCACCAACACCATCTCCGGTACGTCGATGGCCACCCCGCACGTCGTGGGCGCCGCCGCCGTCTACCTCGGCGGCCACCAGGACGCCAAGCCGGCCGACGTGTCGAAGGCCCTCACGGACGGCGCCACCGCCGACAAGATCTCCAACCCGGGCGACGGCACGCCGAACAAGCTGCTGAAGGTCGTCGAGTAAGGCCCCCACGGGCGATCCGACGGGTGAAGTGATCGGTCCCAGGGGCGCAGCCGGGTGGCGAGACCAACCGGCTGCGCCCTTTGGTGGTCGCCTACCCAATGCCACGCTGAGCGGCATGAATCTCACAGACGGATACACATCGGCGGCGGTCGAGAACGCCCCGGTGAAGGAGCTCTTCCCGGGCATCCGCCTGCGCCCCCTGTGGACCGGTGACAACGGCGCGAAGGCGCATGTCCTGGAGATGGACCCCGGCACCTCATGGGAGGGCCTGGACGTCCATGAACCGGGCCCCGAGGAGGTGTTCGTGGTCTCCGGCACCTTCAACGACGGCGCCCACGACTACCCCGCCGGCACCTTCATCCACGCCCCCGCCGGCTCCTCCCACATCCCCCGGACCACCACGGGCTGCACACTCTTCGTCTTCTACCCGGAGGGCTAGGCTCGGGCGTCAGCCCTCCAGCTCGCGGCGCACGACGTCGAGATCCAGGTCAACGGTGAATTCTCCGGCGACGTCGACGGATGCCTTGCCCGTGATGGTGGCAGCCTCGCGGTAGGTGCCTCCGTCCAGCTCGTGCACCACCACGCACAGATCTGGTTCCATCTCGACCCGCCAATAGGCGGGCACCTTCGCTTGAGCGTAGAGCGCCGGCTTGAGGATGCGGTCGGCGGCTCGGTTGAACGGCGACACGATTTCACCCAGAAGCAGGGCCGCGTCGAGGGGCGCGGCCAGTGTGCCGCGCGGAACGGCGGCGCGGTCGACGACAGCGATATCGGGGATGAACAGTCTCGATTCTCCCGTTACGTTGACCGCCTCGCCGGAGCGGAACCGTGCGCCGGACCGGGCCAGAGCGGCCTTGATCTGACTGTGCAATTCGGAAGACACGGTCTGGTGGTCCCAGTCGGGGGCAGGGGACATCATGAGGACACCGTCCACGAGTTCGAAGCGGGCGCGTGCCGGATGCTCCGGGAGTGCAAGGACGTCCTCGACCGTCCAGGGGCCTTCGTGATCGTCGACTCGCGTCTCAGCGACGCTCATGATCGCCACCACCGCCTCCTCGTGTGTTCCTTGGCTCCAGCATGGCACGCAGCTCTGACGACTGCCGACGCTTCCAGCCCGAGCCGTGAGGTGACGGCCAGAACGGGTGAATATCACCCACGGGAGTGAGTCGAACACTCAACGATGACGAGCGCGTCCCGCTACGGCAGTACCTGGACCGTGTCGCCCACCGCGCGTTCGCCCGTCGCGTCGGAGGTGACGTTGGCGAGCCTGCCGTTCACGGCCATGGCGGTGGAGCCGCCGCCGTCCAGGTTGAGGGCCTGGACGGCGCCCAGGGAGCGCATGAAGCGGGCGGCCTCCTCCAGGGTGAAGCCCTCGCTGACGCCGGGCTGCCGGCCGTCAACCGTGGCCAGGATGAGCCGGCCCTGCTTGTCGAGCCCGGCCATCGTGCGGGGCTGCCGGACGTTCGACCAGGCGTAGCCGAAGGAGAGGTTCTTCGGGTCGAGGGTGCCCTCGGTGGCGGCGTCGATGGCGATGCGGCCGTCCTTCACCAGGGTGGGGGCGGCGCTGACGATGCTGTCGTCGGAGTCGAGCCGGACCCGGCGGCCGGCGGTGTCCCGGACGACCTCCTCCAGCGCGATCCGCTCGCCCTGCCGGGCGTGGGCCGTCAGCCAGTCGGACGCGGCGCCGATGCCCTGGAGCACGGAGCCCCCGGCCGGGACCGTGCCGCCGCGCGGGCCGGTGGAGACCACCCGGCCGTCGGCGTCGAGCACCACCTGGGTCCCCGGCCCGGTGGGCAGCGCGGCGCGGAACCTCGGGGTGAACTTCACGAGGTCGTCGGCCTCGGAGCAGGTCAGGTCCTGCCGGGGCAGCTCGGTGGGAGTGGCCCCGGGGCGGCCGCAGTTGCGCACCTTGCCGGGCACCCGGTTGATGCCCTGCACCGCATACGTGGACGAGCCCGCCCGCGCGGTGACCGTGCTGGTCAGGTCGGCGATCCGGGCGTGCCGACCGCCGTCCGCGAGGATCAGCGCGGCCCGCGAACCGGCGGCCATCGACTCCAACTCGCCGTCGTACGCGGCGATTCCGGCCATCGTGCCCTGGACGCCGTCGGCGTCGGAGGTGACGAAGAAGCCACCGTTGACGGCGACCAGGGAGTGGCGCTTCGCGGCGGCCGAAGAGGTCGTCTCGCGATCCGCCACGCTGAGGTCGTGCGTGGCCGCCACGCTGCCGGTGAACCGGGCCGGGTCGATCACCGACACATGCACGCTCTCCCGGTCGGCGGGCCGCTGCCCGTCGTAGCCGGTCCACTCCGCCACCGCCGTGAACCCGGCCGCTGCGACCTTCTCGCGTGCGCCCTGCGCCTCACCGGAGGTGCCGTACGAGCCCATCCGCACCCGCCACCCCATGGTGCCGCGAGGGGTGTCCGCGTAGGCGGGCCACGCCACCCGCTCGACCCGCGGCTCGAACCCGGCGTCGCGCAGCCGCCCCGCCGTGACGTCCGCCCAGGACCGGTCGCCCAGCGGCGCGGCACCGGGCCCCTGCACGGTGACCGTCCAGCTCGGCTTGGCGTCCGCGTCCCGGAGAACCCCGGTCCGTACCTGCACTCCCGGGGCCACCGCCTCCGTTGTCCAGGATCCGGTATCCGGTGCCGCCTGAGCCGACGGATGGATGGCCGCCAGTACGACGGCGGCCCCCAGTGCGGCCCCCATCCGGGTGCCCAGGCCTCGGCGGACGGTGCTCTGTTCGTTGCGCATGCCCGGCAGTCCAGCGCCGCCCGGGGGCCGGGCCGACACACACGGAGGGCGGTCTGCGGAACGTACGGTGAACGGGCGGGGAGGAAGGGCCAGGGCCCCACCGCCCCTCGTGGCTACCGCCCGAGGTGGTCCAGCGCCCCCGCCTTGACGGCGCGTATGAAGGTTCTGAGTCGGCCCGGTGTGGTGGTGAGGATGTCGGCGGGGGCGTCGCTTTCCCGAATCCGTATCTCACCGCCCGCCGCGGCGAGTTCAACGCAGTCGTTGGTCTCGCCGGGCCCGGAGAACGACGACTTCCGCCATGTCATCGGCTTTTCCATGATCCTGCCCTTCACAATTGCCGCAAGATGGTGTGGATGAAGTCCTGAGATTTTTCCGCCGACAAGGAGAACGTCAGGGCCCTGTCGAGAAATACGCGATACCGCGCGAGCTGCGACTCCGCATCCAGCAGGATAGGTCCGTGCGGCACATCGATGTGTACGGTGTCCAGCCTCGGTACAGAGCCGTACGCGTAGAGCACGGGCGTCCCGGCGCCGCCGAATCCTTCCGCGTCGAACGGGACAACCCGTACGGTGACCCCGGGGCGCTCGCCTTGTTCAAGCATGAAGGCAAGTTGTTGTCGTGCGACCTCCCGGTCGGCGACGAGTGTCCGCAGAGCGGCTTCATGAACGACCGCTTCATACGTGGGAGGCGAGCCGCTGTCGAGGACCTCCCGCCGTCGCATACGGAACGCGACCAGCGCGTCCAATTGGCGTGTTGACGGCTTGGGAACCCCGTAGGCCATGAGAGCACGCGTGTAGTTCTCCACTTGGAGAAGCCCAGGGATGTAGACACCCTGGAAGGTGCGCAAACGGCGAGATCGATGTTCCAGTTCGGCGAGGTCCAGGGCCGCGTGCGCGAGGGTTCCCCGGAACTCCTCCCACCACCCCTTGTCGCGTTCCGCGACCATGGCGACCAACTCGTCGATCAGTGCCTCGTCGAGGCAGGCGTAATGAGTCGCCATGCCGCGCAGCCGCTCCTCGCTGACGCCCGCCCGACCCGACTCCACATGACTCATCTGGGCCGAGGTTGTTCCGACCCGCTCGGCTGCTTCTCGGGCGGTCAAGCCCGCCGCTTCACGCATCTTGCGCAGTTCGATCCCCAACCGCGCTTGGCGTGCCGTGGGTTGACTTCGCACCGCCATGCCCGTCGCCTCCGACTTCTCGACAATCCGACAGGCGTTCGTTCTGTAGCTCTGTCGGCCCCCAATGCCCGCCACAAAGTTGTGGCGACCACAACTTTGTGGCGTACTTTACGTGATGCGCTCATCACGCAGCGGTGAGCGGCAGCCGAAGCCTACTGCGCCCGTGGAGGCCCAGATGGAGACACCGCACTCCCCAGAACTCTTCGACAAGGAACTCTGCGACCTCGTCCTCGCCATCGCGCCCAGAATCTTCGCCGTCGTCCAGGAGTGCGAGGTGCGGCCCGGCCTGAAGGACGGGTGTGTCGCGGCGTGGGGGATGGCCTTCGGCGAGGGTCCCGTCCACGTCACCACGGCCGACGGCACCGGACAGATGGTCCTCAACTCACCGGAGCGGGCTCTTCGATGGTTCACACGAAGCGGCGGTGAGGACGGCGTGACGGCGAGGCTGGTGTGGCTCAGCCGGTCCGGCGGCGCCACTTTCGATCGCGCCGAGGCCGCTTGAGCGCCCTGGGCTACGACAGCAGGTGGTCGAGGCAGAGGTTCAGCCCGGCCTCCAGATGTTCCGCGGAGCCGGTGGAGAGCAGGACGGTGACGCCGCCTTGGATGGTGGCGATCACCGCCGCGGCCGTGCGGTGGGCGTCGAGTGCCGGGTTGGCCTCGCCGGCCGCTTGGGTGGCCTCGATACCGGCTCGGACGCACTCCTGCCACCGCCGCACCAGTTGCGCCGACACGGCCTGCGCGGCCGGGCTGTACCGGCCCACGTCGGCGATCAGTACCCCGAGCGGGCAGTACAGCCCCTGGTCGCGGTAGCGCTCGACGATGAGGTCGCGCCACGCCTCCCAGGCCGCGCGCGAGGTGAGTTCGTTCAGGTACGGCTGCTGGTCCTCGAATACTCGCTCGGCTTCAAGTTCGGCAACCGCGAGCAGAAGCTGTTCCCGGCCTTCCGGGAAGTAATAGAACATCTGCCCTTTGCCGGTGGCGCTGCGTCGGCATACGTCGTCGAGCGTGGTGGCGTTCGTGCCGCGTTCCCGGATCTCGGCCGCGGCGGCTTCGACGATGCGCAGGCGGGTCGCGGCGCCTTTCCTCATGACCGTCACCGGCCAAAGTGTACTTGTGGGTACATTTTTTGGCACATACCTTCGGCCGCATGAGAGCGATAGTCATCAACGAAGCAGGGGGACCGGAAGTGCTGCGGCTGCGGGAGCGGCCGGCGCCTCGTCCGGGCCCGGGGGAAGTCCTGGTGGACGTCCGCGTGGCGGGTGTGAACTTCTTCGACACCGCCATCCGCAGGCAGGCCATGGCCGAGGTGCCGGGCGCGGAGGGCGCGGGTGTGGTGGCGGAGACGGGCGAGGGTGTGCACGGGTTCGCCCCGGGTGACCGTGTCGCGTGGTTGACGGTCAACAACCTCGGCGGCTACGCCGAGCAGATCGTGCTCCCGGCGAGCGGTGTCGTCCCGGTGCCCGACGCCGTCGACGACGAGACGGCCGCGGCCTTGCTCGTGCAGGGCCTGTCCGCGCACCACTTCGCCACCGTGTCCCACCCGGTGCGCCCGGGGGACGTCGCGCTCGTGCACGCGGCCGCCGGCGGGGTCGGGATGATGCTCACCCAGATCATCAAGGCCCGCGGCGGCACCGTGATCGGCCTGGTGTCGCGACCGGAGAAGGTCAGGTTCGCCGCCGACGCGGGCGCCGACCACGTCCTGGTCTCCTCCGGTGACGCGTTCCTCGAGCCGGTGCGCGAGCTGACCGGCGGCGAGGGGGTGCATGTGGTCTTCGACGGTGCGGGCGCGACCACGTTCGCCGCATCGCTGCAGGTGCTGCGCACGCACGGCACGCTGGTGTTCTACGGGCCGCTGATCGGCGACGTGCCGACCATCGCGATGAACGACATCCCCCGCAGCACCCGCCTCACCTACGCCGTGACCGAGGACCATGTCCGCACCCCCGAGGAACTCGCGGCGCGCGCGGCCGAGTTGTTCGCGCTCGTCGAGAGGGGCGAACTGGTCGTCCGGATCGGCGGTCGGTACCCGCTGGCGGAGGCGGCGAGGGCCCACGCGGACATCGAGTCGCGTACGACCACCGGGAAGCTGCTGCTGCTCCCGTGACCGGTGGCCGCACGGTGTGCGACGAACTGCCCGAACACGGCAGGAGGAACGAGCTCAGGAGAGTGGCCAGCCGCGCAGGGCGGCGTCGGCCATCTCCTGGAGTTCATCGCGGCCGAGACCGCTCGCGGCTTGTACGGCGATGCCGTAGGCGAGGGTGGTGATGTAGCGGGCCAGTAGCCCCGCATCGGTCTCCGCGGGCAGGTCGCCGTCGTCGACGGCTCGCTGGAACCGCTCCCGGATGAGGGCGTAGCCGTTGTTGCGCCAGTCGACGAGGAGGTCACGGACTTCCTGTCCGGAGTCGCTGACGGTCAGGGCGCCCTGGACGCCCAGGCATCCGTGGGGACTGGCCGGGCGGGTGGTGGTTCGAACGGTGCCGGCCAGGATCGCGGTGGCGACGCCGAGGGCGGTCGGCTCCTCCATGGCTTGGACCAGGTATGCGCTCGGGCCTTCGGTGTAGCGCTCCAGGGCCTTGCGGAACAGCTTCTCCTTGTTGCCGAAGGCCGCGTACATGCTGGTGGTGGAGATGCCCATCGCGTTCGTCAGGTTGGCCGTGCTGGCCCCCTCGTAGCCGTGCTTCCAGAAGACCAGCATGGCGCGCTCGAGAGCTTCGTCGGCGTCGAATCCTCGCGGTCGGCCGATGGGGCCGTTCTGTTTCGTCTCCACCCCCGCAGCCTACCTCTTCTGTAGCGATCGCTGCGGAAGTGCTAACGTTTGACTTCTGCAGCGATCGCTACAAAATCGAGCCTGTACGCCGACGGCGGGCCCAACCAGATCTGAGAGGGGTCCCCTCATGTCCGACAGTGATCTGCGCGCGTTCTACCTGCGCTACCTCGATGAGCTCAACGCCCACAAGTTCGACGGCATGGACGAGTTCATCAACGACCGGACCACCCTGAACGGTGAGCCGGCCACCCGAGACGACCTCATCACGGTTCAGAAGAAGGACGTGGACGCGGTTCCGGACCTCCACTGGGAGCTCAAGGAACTGGTCTTCGACGGTGACCGTCTGGCCGCGCGCCTGGTCAACACGGGCACTCCGGTGAAGGAGTGGCTCGGCGTGGCCCCCACCGGAGCCTCCTTCGAGATCGTCGAGTACGCCATCTATCAGGTCCGCGACGGGCGGTTCGTGCACATGACCGCCCTGCACGACGCCGACGAACTTCTCCGGCAGCTGACCGGCTGACCAACGGCCCACTCGGGCCACATTCGAGAGGATACGCATGACCATCACACTGATCACCGGGGCCAACAAGGGAATCGGCTTCGAGACGGCCAAACAGCTTCTGGCGCTGGGCCACGTTGTCTACATCGGCGCACGTGATGTCGAGCGAGGCGAGAAGGCGGCGGCAGCCCTTGGCGCACGATTCGTGCGACTCGACGTGACCGACGACGCATCGGTGAGCAAGGCACTGGCGACGATCGACTCGGCCGAGGGCCGACTCGACGTCCTGGTGAACAACGCGGGCATCCTGGGGGCCGGAGTCCTCGACGGTCCCACGGCTCTCCGGGCCTTCGACACCAACGCGATGGGCATCGTGCGCGTCACGGAGGCGGCGCTTCCGCTGCTGCGCAAATCCTCGAACCCAACCGTGGTCACCGTTTCGAGCAGCGCCGGGTCGTTCTGGGCAGTGACCAATCCGGACCGGCCGGAGTTCACCTTGCCGTTGGCGCTCTACTCCGCCTCCAAGTCCGCGGCCACCATGCTGACGGTCCAGTACGCCAAGTCCCAGCCGGGCATCAAGTTCAACGCGGTCGAGCCCGGCACCACCGCGACCGACCTGACCGCGGCATTCGGAATCGGAAGGGCGCCGGAGGAGAGCGCCAGGGTCGTCGTGCGGTTGGCGACTCTCGACGCGGACGGCCCGACCGGAACCTTCCAGGACGAAAACGGAGAAGTGCCCTGGTAGGCCGTCTGGGCACGATCGTCATGGATGAAGGGAAGAGCACGGCATTGAGCGAGAACATGAACGATGAAGCGCTGGCTCAGCGATATGAGACCGTCCGGGAGTACTTCAGGCGAGTGGACCGGGGAGACCCGAGCATCTCCGATATCAGCACCGATGACATTGAGATCTACTTCCCCAAGTTCGGCTTTGGGCACGGCAAGGACGCTATTGCCGAGTTGGCTCGACGGCTCGATCTCGAATACCTCGAACATGACATAGACGGCCTGGACATCATGACGAGTGGGGATCGCGTGATCGTCGAAGGCCGCGAATGGGGTACCACTCGCGACGGCCACACATGGCCCGACGGGGAAATCTCCAGGGGTCTGTTCTGCAACGTTTTTACGTTCCGGGGCCACCTCATCAGCAAGATCCACATCTATACGGACCCGGACTTCACCAGCAGCCACCAGGCGAAGATTCAGCAGCTCCACCGCGGCTGACCCGCACGGCCTCTCAGGCCGTGAGCAGGGCCGGGGACGCCGTACGGGCCTCGTCGTAGCGGGTCAGCAGGAGGCGGGCCAGTTCCGGGGCGGGGCCCAGGACGGGGGCCAGGAGGTCCGCGCCCGCGGCCTCGGCGCCGTGGGCGATGCGGTCGGGGAGGCGGCCGGGGGCGATGACGTAGGGGGCCACGGCCACCCGGGGGACGGGGGGGGGCGCCCGCGCCGCGCGGTGGGAACGCTGTGTGAGGGCATCAATACCGCAGGGGGGGGCGC
>NZ_JBHYVB010000036.1:44243-52265 GCF_042750115.1 Streptomyces sp. NPDC059455 | reverse complement strand
GGGCGTGGGGGGGGGGGGGGGGGCGGGGGGGTTGGAGGTGGGGGCCCAGGCCCACCGGGGGGCCGCGGCCCGCGCGCGGGGCGGGCCCGGCGTCCTCGGTGCGGGGAAGAGAGGCGGAGGCGAACGCGGGTCGCACGGCGCACCATCCGGTGTGCCGCCACTCCCGCGCGATTTCAGCGATCACCGCGATCGCCTCCGGGTCGGTGGACCCCGCCGAGGCCAGGACGACCCCGGTCGAGGAGCGGTCGGCGGGGCGCAGCCCCGCCTCGTACAGGCGGCGTTCCAGGGCGTCCACGAGCAGCGGGGACGGGCCCAGGACCTCGGCCTGGCGGACGGATAGGCGGGGGTGGCGGGCCGTGGCCTCGCGCAGCACCGCCGGGATGTCGGTCTTCGCGTGGAAGGCGCGGGTCAGCAGCAGCGGGAGGGCGATCACCTCGGTGGCGTCCTCCGCGGCGAGGCGGGCCAGCACCCGCGGTACGCGCGGCGCGTTGAACTCCAGGAACGCCGCCTCCACCCGCAGCCCCGGCCGCAGCGACCGCACCCGCGCGCGCAGCGCGTCGACGGTCGCCGCGTGGCGGGGGTCGCGGCTGCCGTGGGCGATGATCAGCAGGGTCGGGGCGGACATGGTGATGGCTTTCCGTGGCCTTCCGTTCGGTGGCTTTCCGCTCAGTGGTCTTCGGTCGGTTGTCTTCGCTCAGTGGGTTTCGTTCAGCGGTCTTCGTTCAGTGGGTTTCTGTCAGTTGTCTTCGGTCAGTTGTCTTCGGTCAGTTGTCTTCGGTCAGTTGTCTTCGGTCAGTGCGCGCTCGCCAGCAGGCCGCGGCTGCGCAGCACCCTGCGCTCGATCGGGGCGAAGATCAGCAGCTCGATGGCGATGCCGACGACGAGGATCAGGAGGATGCCGAGGAGCACCCCCGCCATATCGGAGTTGTTGCGCTGGTTCTCCAGGTACTGGCCAAGACCCAGGCCCAGGTCCGGGGACTTGGCGATGATCTCCGCGGCCATCAGCGAGCGCCAGGAGAAGGCCCAGCCCTGCTTGAGCCCGGCGACGTAACCGGGCAGCGCGGCGGGCAGCAGGATGTGCCGGGCGCTGACCAGGCCGCGGGCGCCGAGAGTGCGTCCGGCGCGGAGGAACAGCGGGGGCACCTGGTCGATGCCGGCCACCAGCCCGTTGGCGATGGAGGGGACCGCGCCCAGCAGGATGACGGTGTACATCATCTGGTCGTTCAGGCCCAGCCAGATCACCGCGGGCGGCACCCAGGCGACCGACGGCAGCGACTGCAGCCCGGACAGGATCGGGCCGAGCCCGGCGCGGATGAACTTCACCCGGGCGACGACCAGACCCAGCGGGGTCGCGATGGCCAGCGCGATGAGGAAGCCGAACAGACCGCGCGAGACGCTGGTCCAGATGATGTCGAGCAGCTCGCCCTGGACCCACAGCTGGCGCAGCGAGTCCCAGACCAGCCCCGGGTCGGGGAGCTTGTAGTCGGGGGTGACCTTCGCGACGACGAGCACCTTCCACAGGGCCAGGACGAAGGCGACGGCCACGATGGGCGGCAGCACCTTCTGGACCAGCACCTCGACCGGTGAGACCCGCTTGATCTGCACCGCGTCCAGGGCGTCCAGACCGGCCTCCAGGCCCGCCAGGTCCTGCCCCGGACCCGCCTTGGCCGTGGACTTCTCCGTGGACTTTTCCATGGACTTCTCTATGGGCTGCTTCCCGCCGTCGGCTTCCTCGATCGCGGTGCCGCGGGTGGTCTTACTGCTGGCCATGGCGGCGGATCTCCCCACGCAGTTCTTCGGTGATCTCTACGGACAGGTCGGCGACGGCCGCGTCCTCGATGCGGCGCGGCTGCGGCATGTCCACCGACCACTCGCGGACGACCCGCCCCGGCCGGGAGGACAGCAGCACCACGCGCTCGGCCAGCCGGACGGCCTCGCGGACGTTGTGGGTCACGAACAGCACCGAGACGCCGGTCTCGCTCCAGATCCGGGTCAGCTCCTCGTGCAGCACATCGCGGGTGATGGCGTCGAGCGCGGCGAACGGCTCGTCCATCAGCAGCACGCTGGAGTCCTGCGCGAGCGCGCGGGCCAGCGCCACGCGCTGCCGCATCCCGCCGGAGAGCTCGTGCACCCGCTTGCCGTAGGCGCCGCTGAGCCGCACCAGCTCCAGCAGCCGCTCGGCCCGCGGCCTGCGGTCGGCGCGCGGCACACCGCGCAGCCGCAGCGCCAGCTCGATGTTCTTCCCCGCGGTCAGCCACGGGAACAGGGCGTGCTCCTGGAACATCAGGGCCGGCCGGCCGCCGGTGACCTCGATGGCCCCCGAGGACGGCTTGTCCAGGTCGGCGATCAGATTGAGCAGTGTGGACTTGCCGCAGCCGGAAGCCCCCAGGATGCAGACGAACTCGCCGGGCCGCACCTGGAGGTTGATGTCCTCGAGCACGGGCTGGGCCGCCCCGGGACGGCCGAAGGCCTTGTGGACGCGGGTGATCGATACGGACCCGGCGGAGCCGGCGGGGCCGGGGGAGCCCGCCGTCGTGGTGCTCGCCCGGTCGTCCTTCTCGGTGGTCAGTGCCGGGGACATCCGGTCACCTCCTGATGGATGCGTACATGCGTGTACATGCGTACGGTGCGTACGGGACGGGCAGGCGCCTACTGGCTGCCGAGGCCCGCGGCGGAGACGGTCGGCTTGCCCTCGGCCTTGAGGACCTTGTTCAGCGGGCCCAGGTCGTAGATCCCCTTGAGATCGGGCTTCTCCAGAAGCCCCGCCTGGACCGCGTGGTCGGCCTCGGTGTTCAGCGTCGAGGCCAGGGGGTCGTCGGTGACCTGGATGGACTTCCACGCCGGGTCGATCACCTCGGCGGGCAGCGGCTTGCCGGCCTCTTCCTTGAGCGCCGCGTTGGCCGCGTTCTTCGCCTGCTCGGAGTTGGCCTTGATGAAGGCGTTGGTCTTCACCGAGCCGCGCAGCACGGCCTCGACGACCTTCGGATGCTCCTCGAGGAACGACTGCTTCACGATCAGGTTGGTGATGACGAACTTCTTGTCCGGCCACAGCGAGGACTCGTCCAGCAGCACCTTGCCGCCGTCGGCGACCAGCTTGGACGCGGTCGGCTCGGGCACCCACGCGCCGTCGATGGCACCGGACTTGTACGCGTCGGGCGTCACCTTGTTGTCGCTGCGGACCACCGACACATCGCCCTTTCCGCTCTGGGCGTCGACCTTCCAGCCCTTGCTCTTGACCCAGTTGAGGAACGCCACGTCCTGGGTGTTGCCCAGCTGCGGGGTGGCGATCTTCTTGCCCTTGACGTCGTTCAGAGTCTTGATCTTCTTCGGGTTGACCACGAGCTTGACACCGCCCGAGGCCGACCCCGAGATGATCTTGAGGTTGGAGCCGTGGGACTTCACATAGCCGTTGATGGACGGCGACGGGCCGATCCAGCCCATGTCGATGGAGCCCGCGTTGAGCGCCTCGATCTCCGACGGCCCGGCGTTGAAGACGTACGGCGCGACCTTCGTGCCCTTGAGCTCCTGCTGGATCGGGCCGCCCTTGCGCAGCCCCACCAGTGCGGTGGCGTGGGTGAGGTTGGCGAAGTAGCCGACCTTCACCTTGTCCAGACCGTCGACCTTCGCACCGCCGGCCGCGGGGACCGCTGAGGATCCGGTGTCGTCGTTCTTCTTCTGTGAGCCGTAGCCGCAGGCGCCCAGCGCGCCCATCAACAGGGGGAGGACGGCCGCCGCCGCCAGGATCCGGGTGCGGCGGTGGGGGTGCGTGGCTGGTCGCGGAGCTATGAGGCGGACGGCAGACGACACGGGGGTGTTCCTCTCGACGGGCCGGGACGGCGTCAGAGGACGCCCGGCAGTTCAGATGGCTTTCGGCGGCGGTGCTGGTGGACAGGGGCGGACTGCGGCGTCAGCGCACACATCGTCCGACCCCGCCCTGCCCGCTGCCGAGCGCCCCGCTGCCCACGCGGCCGCCCTCCTTGGCGAATGTCGAGAACACCTCACCGGCCATCGTCAGAAGTCCCATCCCTCGTCGTCCCGCGCGGCCTCGGCACCCTTGGCCGGTGCCGCGAAGGAGTCGCCCGCCATCGCGGCGGTGAGCGTGGTGCCGTCGGCCGGGTCGATCAGCAGGAAGGATCCCGTGCGGCGCGAGGCGTCGTACGCGTCCAGCGCCAGCGGCTCGGAGGTACGCAGCACGACCCGGCCGATGTCATTGGCGGCCAGCTCACCCGGCGCCGGGTGATGCGACAGATCGGCCAGCGTCAGCCGGGACGGGATGTCCTTGATGATCGCCTTCACCGTGCGGGTGGTGTGCTTGAGCAGCACCCGGTCGCCCACCCGCAGCGGACGGTCGTGCAGATGGCAGACGGTGGCCTCGACGTCCCTGGTGGTCTCGGGCGCGTGGTCGCTCGGCGCGAGCAGATCCCCGCGCGAGATGTCCAGGTCGTCGGCGAGGGTGAGGGTCACCGACTGCGGGGCCCACGCCACATCCACCATCGCGCCCAGCGCGTCGATCCCGGTGATGGCGGACGTCCGGCCGGACGGCAGCACGGTGACGGCGTCGCCGACGCGCAGCACACCGGAGGCGATCTGGCCCGCGTAGCCGCGGTAGTCGGGGTGCTCGGCGGTCTGCGGACGGATCACGTACTGCACCGGGAAACGCGCAGGGTCCTGGGACGGGTCGGTGCCCACCGGCACGGTCTCCAGGTGCTCCAGCACGGTCGGGCCGCCGTACCAGTCCATGTTCGCCGACGCGGTCACCACGTTGTCCCCGGCCAGCGCCGAGATCGGGATGGCGGTGATCTCGGGGACGCCCAGCGACGCCGCGTAGTTCGTGAACTCCTCGGCGATGGCCGCGAAGACCGGCTCCGCGTAGTCCACCAGGTCCATCTTGTTGACGGCGAGGACCACATGCGGGACCCGCAGCAGGGCGGCGACCGCGGCATGCCGCCGGGTCTGCTCCACCACGCCGTTGCGCGCGTCCACCAGGACGACCGCGAGCTCGGCGGTGGAGGCGCCGGTGACCATGTTGCGGGTGTACTGCACATGGCCGGGGGTGTCGGCGAGGATGAACCGCCGCTTGGGCGTGGCGAAGTAGCGGTAGGCGACATCGATGGTGATGCCCTGTTCCCGCTCCGCCCGCAGCCCGTCCGTCAGCAGCGCCAGGTCCGGCGCCTCCTGGCCACGGCTGCGCGAGGCGTGCTCCACGGCCTCCAGCTGATCGGCCAGCACCGACTTGGAGTCGTGCAGCAGCCGCCCGACCAGCGTGGACTTACCGTCGTCGACCGAGCCCGCGGTGGCGAAGCGCAGCTGGGAGGTGGCCGCAGACCGCTCGACGGCGGCCGCCGCGGCCTGCTCCTCGGACGTCAGATTGCTCGTCATCGTTTAGAAGTACCCCTCGCGCTTGCGGTCCTCCATCGCGGCCTCCGACAGCTTGTCGTCGGCGCGGGTCGCACCCCGCTCGGTCAGCCGGGAGGCGGCTATCTCATCGATGACCTGCTCGATGCTCACCGCGTCCGACTCCACGGCACCGGTGCAGGACATGTCGCCCACGGTGCGGTAGCGCACCATGCGCCGCTCCACGGTCTCGTCGTCCTTCGGACCGCCCCACTCACCGGGCGCCAGCCACATGCCGGCGCGCTGGAAGACCTCGCGCTCATGCGCGTAGTAGATCTGCGGCAGGTCGATCTTCTCCCGGGCGATGTACTGCCACACGTCCAGCTCGGTCCAGTTGGACAGCGGGAAGACCCGGACGTGTTCACCGGGGGAGTGGCGGCCGTTGTAGAGCTGCCACAGCTCGGGGCGCTGCCGCCGCGGGTCCCAGCCGCCGAACTCGTCCCGGAGGGAGAACACCCGCTCCTTGGCGCGGGCCTTCTCCTCGTCCCTGCGGCCACCGCCGAAGACCGCGTCGAAGCGGTTCTTCTCGATGGCGTCCAGCAGTGGCACGGTCTGCAGCGGATTGCGGGTGCCGTCGGGGCGCTCGCGCAGCCGGCCGTCGTCGATGAACTCCTGGACCGAGGCCACGTGCAGCCGCAGCCCGTGCCGGGCGACGGTGGCGTCCCGATAGGCGATGACCTCGGGGAAGTTATGCCCGGTGTCCACATGCAGCAGCGAGAACGGAACCGTCGCCGGGGCGAACGCCTTGAGCGCGAGATGCAGCATGACGATGGAGTCCTTGCCGCCGGAGAACAGGATCACCGGCCGCTCGAACTCGCCCGCCACCTCGCGGAAGATGTGCACCGCCTCGGACTCCAACGCGTCCAGGTGCGCGAGCGCGTACAGGCCCGCGCCCTCGCCCGCGTTGATCGCCGTCACGGTCGTCATGCCGCGCCCCTTTCGTTCGCTCGGCTGCGGTAGTAGCTTCCCGTCATATCGGCAGGGATCGCCATGGGTCGGCGCCCGGATGCGGTGAGCGCCGTGGCCCGGGACGCGGTGGCCGCGCGTGCGTGGCTCACAGCAGTCCCCTTTCACTCAACAGCAACCGCACCTCGGCCGCCGACTCCTGCACGCTGTTCCTGTGGGTTTCGATGCGCA
Source organism: Streptomyces sp. NPDC059455 (assembly GCF_042750115.1). Classification (NCBI taxonomy): domain Bacteria; kingdom Bacillati; phylum Actinomycetota; class Actinomycetes; order Kitasatosporales; family Streptomycetaceae; genus Streptomyces; species Streptomyces sp. NPDC059455. The sequence goes on along the minus strand of NZ_JBHYVB010000036.1, from coordinate 45,734 downwards.
GATCCGGGTCGGCAGGGGCCTCGTAGGGGTCATCCACACCGGTCAGACCCGAAAGCTCGCCCGCCGCCTGCTTCGCGTACAGCCCCTTGACGTCCCGCTCGGAGCACACCTCCACGGGCGTGGCCACATGCACCTCCAGATACGGGGTGCCCTCGCGCTGGTGGCGCTTGCGCACCGCCTCGCGGCTGTCCCCGTACGGGGCGATGACCGGCACCAGCACCGTGACCCCGTGGGAGGCCAACAGCTCGGACACGAAGCCGATCCGCTGGACGTTGGTGTGCCGGTCCTCGCGGGAGAACCCCAGCCCCGAGGAGAGGAACTCGCGGATCTCGTCCCCGTCGAGCACCTCCACCCGGCGGCCCTCGCCGCGCAGCCGCTCGGCCAGCGCATAGGCGATCGTGGTCTTTCCCGCGCTCGGCAGACCGGTCAGCCACACCGTGGCACCGGTGGTCGTGGGGGTGCTCATCTCGTTCTCCTGGTCGACAGCCATCAGCCGTGCAGCCCGCATTCGGTCTTGTTGCTCCCCGCCCAGCGGCCGGACCGGATGTCCTCGCCCTCCAGAACCCGACGGGTGCAGGGCGCGCAGCCTATCGACGGATAGCCGTCCATCAGCAGGGGGTTGGTCAGCACACCGTGCTCGGCGACATAGGCCTCGACATCCGCTTGCGTCCAGCGGGCGATCGGCGAGATCTTCACCTTACGGCGCCGGGCGTCCCAGCCAACGACCGGGGTATCGGCGCGAGTTGGCGATTCGTCCCGGCGCAACCCCGTGGCCCAGGCGTCATATTCGCGCAACCCCTCCTCGAGCGGCTGGACCTTGCGCATGGCGCAGCACAGGTCGGGGTCGCGGTCGTGCAGCCGGGGGCCGTACTCGGCGTCCTGCTCGGCCACCGTCTGGCGCGGGGTCAGGGTGATGACATTGACGTCCATCACGGCCGCCACCGCGTCACGGGTGCCGATGGTCTCGGGGAAGTGGTAGCCGGTGTCGAGGAAGACCACATCCACACCGGGGAAGGCGCGGGAGGCCAGATGCGCCACCACCGCGTCCTCCATCGAGGAGGTGACGCAGAAACGCGATCCGAAGGTGTCCGCCGCCCAGCGCAGGATGTCCAGCGCCGAGGCGTTCTCGAGCTCGTGGCCCGCCTTCTCGGCGAGCCCTTCGAGATCGGTGTCCTCAAGCCGGGTCGTCATATCGCCGTGCCCCCTTCATCGATCGGGTCGCGCCGCAGGCCCTTGGCCAGCAGCCCGAGGAACGACAGGCGGAACGCGCGGTTGCAGGACGCGCATTCCCACGCGCCGTGGCCCTCCTCCGAGGGACGCAGATCCTCGTCCCCGCAGTAAGGGCAGTAGAACGGCGCGGCACGCTCGGTCACCTTGCCTCCCGCTCGATCCCGGCGCGCTCTGCTGCGCGGGCTTCCTTCGTCACTGCTCGCACCTTCGTCGCGGCGCGGCGCCGCACGACCGCCCCCGCCCCCCGCCCGGGCCCCCCCC
>NZ_JBHYVB010000036.1:37893-44233 GCF_042750115.1 Streptomyces sp. NPDC059455 | reverse complement strand
CGTCGCTGCGCGGCTCCTCAGTCCAGCCCGCGCAGCGCGCCGGGACACGCTCATGTGAGGGCCTCCTCCTTGGCCCGCGCGGCCCAGGTGGCGAAGCGCTCGCCGTCCTCGCGCTCCTCCTGGAAGCGGCGCAGCAGCCGCTCCACATAGTCGGGGAGCTCGGCGGCGGTGACCTTCAGCCCGCGCACCTTGCGGCCGAAACCCGGCTCCAGGCCCAGGGCCCCGCCCAGGTGCACCTGGTAGCCCTCGACCTGCCGGCCGTTGTCGTCCATGACCAGCTGGCCCTTGAGACCGATGTCCGCCACCTGGATCCGGGCGCAGGCGTTCGGGCAGCCGTTGAGGTTGATGGTGATCGGCTCGTTGAACTCGGGCAGCCGGCGCTCCAGCTCATCGATGAGCCAGGAGCCGCGCGCCTTGGTCTCGACGATCGCCAGCTTGCAGAACTCGATACCGGTGCAGGCCATCGTGCCGCGCCGGAACGGGGACGGCTTGACCTGGAGATCCAGCGCCTCCAGCCCGGCGACCAGCGAATCCACCTGGTCCTCGGTCACATCGAGCACGATCATCTTCTGCTCGACGGTGGTGGTCAGCCGCCCGGAGCCATGCGCCTGGGCCAGGTCGGCGATCTTGGTGAGGGTGGCGCCGTCCACCCGCCCGACGCGCGGCGCGAAGCCGACGTAGTAGCGGCCGTCCTGCTGGCGGTGCACTCCGATGTGGTCACGCCACTGCTGGACGGGCTGCTCGGGAGCCGGGCCGTCGGACAGCGGGCGCTTCAGGTACTCGTCCTCCAGCACCTGGCGGAACTTTTCCGGGCCCCAGTCGGCGACCAGGAACTTCAGCCGGGCGCGGGTGCGCAGCCGCCGGTAGCCGTAGTCGCGGAAGATGGAGACGACACCGGCCCAGACCTCCGGGACCTCCTCCAGCGGGACCCAGGCGCCGAGCCGGACGCCGATCTTGGGGTTGGTGGAAAGACCGCCGCCGACCCACAGGTCGAAGCCGGGGCCGTGCTCGGGGTGGCGGACGCCGACGAACGCGACGTCGTTGATCTCGTGCACCACGTCGAGCACCGGCGAGCCGGAGACCGCGGTCTTGAACTTCCGCGGCAGGTTGGAGAACTCCTTGCTGCCGATGTAGCGCCGGTGGATCTCGTCGATGGCGGAGGTGCCGTCGATGATCTCGTCCTCGGCGATCCCCGCCACCGGCGAGCCGATGATCACACGCGGGGTGTCACCGCACGCCTCGGTGGTGGACAGCCCGACGGCCTCCAGCCGCTTCCAGATCTCGGGCACGTCCTCGATCCGGATCCAGTGGTACTGGATGTTCTGCCGGTCGGTGATGTCCGCGGTGCCGCGCGCGAACTCCTCCGAGATCTCGCCGACGACCCGCAGCTGCTCGGTGGTCAGCCGGCCGCCGTCCACCCGCACCCGCATCATGAAGTACTCGTCGTCCAGCTCCTCCGGCTCCAGGATCGCGGTCTTGCCGCCGTCGATCCCGGGCTTGCGCTGGGTGTACAGACCCCACCAGCGCATCCGGCCGCGCAGATCGGCGCCGTCGATGGAGTCGAAGCCGCGGTGGGCGTAGATCGTCTCAATGCGTGTCCGCACATTGAGACCGTCATCGTCCTTCTTGGTCTGCTCGTTGCCGTTGAGAGGGGTGAAGTGCCCCGCGGCCCACTGGCCTTCGCCGCGGTGGCGTCCGGCCTTGCGGCGGGGCGTAGCGCTTGCGCGTTCCGGGGTGGCAGCCATGGCGGTGTATGTCCTTCGATGCGACTCTGGTGCGGCGGGTAGTACGTTGGCGCGCACCGTCTGACCTGCGCATGCGCAGGCGGGCAGGGGCGTACGGCGGTGACCGGTGCGATGCGGCGGGGAGTGTCGAGACGTGCGCGCTCGCCCACGTCGTCGGGGGCGTGCGGAAGATGTGGTGGTGCTGCCCGGGGCCTGATGACGGCCCTGTCGAGGTGCGGGTCAGCCCGCCGGACAGATCGCGCTGGACATGCGGCCGAGGTCGACGTGGCGTCGACTCACCAAGGCAATTCCAGCTCGAGACATGATGGAAGCGTCGCATGGTGGTCTCTGACGAGTCCACCTTTATCCACTATGCGGACGAATCTGTCTCGAGATGCAAGACGTTGTGGTGTTGGTCACTCCTCGTCCGCGGTCTTGACGTCGAACACCCGGAAGCCCCGGCGGCGGTAGTTGTCCAGCGCGTACGGCCCGTCCTTGCTGCAGGTATGCAGCCACACCCGCTTGGTCGGCACCCGGTCCGGCCAGCGGTCGGCCAGGTCCCAGGCGCGGGAGGTCCCCCAGGTCAGCAGATGCCCGCCGATGCGGCGGCCCCGGAAGGCGGGCAGCAGACCGAAGTACACGATCTCCACCACGCCCTCGTCCTGGCCCTCCAGCTCGATGTACCCGGCCGGGGTCCCGCGCTCGTACGCCACCCAGGTCTCCACACCGGGCCGGTGCAGATAGTCCTCCCACGCCTCCCGCGACCACACCAGCCGGTCGGTCCACGACACATCCGAGCCCACCGACGTGAAGAGGAAGTGGCTGAACTCGGGGCTCGGCACCTCGGCCCGGGCGATCCGCACCGCGGCCGTGGCGGGCGGCTCCTGCGCCGGGCTGAGATCGGAAGGAGCGGTCTGCTCCAGGTGCCACGTGGTCACGGTGATGGTCATGGTGGACAGACAACCACGAACGCCGTTGACTCGCCTTGACGGGTATCGCTCAAGCGGGGAGGGCGGGGTCGGGGTGTCCGGGAACGGGGACATGGAGGAGTTCGCGGAGCTGTTGCGCGAGCTCAAGGGGAGGACGAACCGCAGCTACGCGGCGCTGGCGGCGCGCAGCGGGGTGAGCGCGTCGGCGCTCCACCGCTACTGCTCGGGGGCGAGCGTGCCCGGCGACTACGAGGTGCTCGCGCGGTTCGGCAAGGTGTGCGGCGCCGGTGGTGAGGAGCTGCTGGAACTGCATCGGCGGTGGGTTCTGGCCGATGCGGAGCGTAAGCGGGCGGTTTCGCGGGCGCCGGTCGCGGTGTCGGCGGGGCGGGCCGGGGCCGGCGGGTCCGCCACGGAGGACGTCTCACGGGTCGAGACGGCGGGTGGGTTGGATGTCGAGACGGGGACGGAGTCGGGGTCGGGGCCCGGTGCGGCCGCGGAACCGGAACCGGAACCTGGACCGGAGTCTGGCCCCGGGGCGGAGCCTGCCCCCGGGTCGGAGTCTGACCCCGGGCCGGAGCCCCTGCGCACCGCTCCGGACCCGGCCCCGGAGCCCGGGTCCGCCGCGCCGCCGTCGCGTCGTCGGCCACTGCTCGTCGTACTCGCCCTGGCCGTGTTCGCCGCCGCCGGGGTGGCGGCCGCGCTGTTAGGGCGGGCGCTGACGTCATCGGACGGGTCGGGCGGGTCGGGCAGGTCCTCGGGCGACCGACCGTTGCTGTCCTCCCGCTGTCCGGTCGTGGTGAGCATGGGGCAGTCGGACGCGTGTGTGCACGAGCTTCAGTCGCTGCTCGCCCGCGCGGGCGGCAGGCTCGACGTCGACGGGGCGTTCGGGCCGGTCACCCAGATGCGTGTCGTGGTGTTCCAGCTCCGCAGCGGGCTGACGCCCGACGGATCGGTGGACGAGCGGACCAAACGCGCGCTCTACGAGGACGAGGGCAAGCCGCTCGACACCTGGACGCCGGACCGGGTCACCCGGCGCATCCGCGAGGTCTTCACCGAGGACCCCGAGCGCGCGGTCGGCATCGCGGACTGCGCATCGTACCTCGATCCCCTCTATACGCTGCCCAACTCCAACGCCACCCGGAACTGGGGCGTCTTCCAGCTGTACGACGGCACGCTGCGCAAGCTGGGCGGCACCCGGGAGCAGGCGCTGGACCCGGACTGGAACATTCGCGCGGCCCATCGGCTGTGGGCGCTCACCCATGACTTCAGCGCCTGGAAGGCCTGCGACCGCGCCTACCGCGCCGGATCGAAGGGAGGCAGCCCCGGAGACAAGGGGGACAAGGGCGCCAAGGAGGCCGGGAAGGGGAGCTGATCACCGCATGCCGTGCCGCCCGGCATCCCACCGGGCATCCCAGCCTCCGCCGTCCCCGCAGCTCACGGACGGTTTCCGATCCCGCTGTCCCGATTTCCCCGGTGAGTCGCCCGCCCGACCCGGAGGGCTGGGATCGTGCTGCCGCCGTCCTCGACGGCCCACGGATCCGCAGACGAAGGAGACGAAGACGACCATGGCTGTGACCAGCACCCGGATCAGACTCGGCGCCCTGCTCGGCGGCGCGGTCCTCGCCGCCACCGGCGTGTCCACCGCCCAGAGCGCGGCGGCCGCCCCCAGTGCCCCCGTGGCCGCCGACGCGCCCTCCGCCGCCGCGGTGACCAAGCTCAGCCACTCCGACGCGGCGAACCGGCTGCGCGGCGCCGGGGTCTCCTGGACATCCAGCGGGGGCTGCTCGGACCGCAACAACCCGACGTGTACCTCGTTCGAGCAGATCAACCTGACCACCGTGCAGGGTGCCATCACCCTCAAGGGAGCCACCGGCTGCGCGCTCACCATCACCGGCGGCACGGAGACCGGGCACGCATCCGGTACGTACAGCCACTGGAACGGCTACAAGCTGGACTTCAGCCCCACCAGCTGTCTCAGCAACTACATCACCGGCACCTTCACCAACATCGGCCCGCGCCCCGGTGACGGCGCCCAGCAGTACAAGTCCGGTTCGGGCAACGTCTACGCCCGCGAGAGCAACCACTGGGACGTGACCTACTACAACTGCGGAGGCTGCTGACCCGCGGCCCCCCGCGGCCCCCGCGCTCCCACCGACCGTCCGGACGGCTGCAACGCGGCGCAACCTTTGCGCATGGCTGTAGTCGGCACGGACAGTGGGCCCGGCGGGCGGAGGGTGGTGCCGAGTCGGCGCGGCATCCCCTCCGCCAACGCCTGTGCGACGACCTTTTGCGCGGATTCGGCCTGGTCACCGGATGAGCGGCGGTGAAAGCGCCGGATACGGTGAGAAGGTGCAGCCAGCAGAAGAACCATCGAAGCCGTCCGGCCGGCTCCGCAAGGCCCGCGCCCTGTACCGCAATGTGTCCAAGCGCAGGATGGCCTGGCTGCTGCTGAAGGACACCATCAATTCCTGTATGGAGTACCGGGTCACCGGGCTCGCCGCCGAAGCGGCCTTCTTCACCCTGCTGTCGCTCCCGCCCCTGCTGCTCGCCCTGATCGGGCTGCTCGGCTACTTCGACGCCTGGACCAGCACCGACACGGTGGCCACCATCCGGCAGAACATTCTCGACGCCTCCGCGACCGTGCTGTCCGACCGGGGCGTCAAGGAGATCGCCCGGCCGCTGCTGGACGATGTGATCAAGGGCGGGCGGCCCGATGTGATCTCCTTGGGCTTCGCCATCGCACTGTGGTCCGGCTCCCGCGCGGTGAACGTGTTCGTGGACACCATCACGATCATGTACGGGCTGGAGGGGAAGCGCGGGATCGTCAAGACCCGTCTGCTGTCCTTCCTGCTCTATCTGGTGGCGCTCGTGGTCGGGGCGGTGGCGCTGCCGCTGATGGTGATCGGGCCGGAGGCGGTGGTGGACCTGGTGCCGTCCAGCGGGGATCTCGTACCGGTCCTGTACTGGCCAGTGGTGATCGTGCTGTCCATCGCCTTCCTCACCACGCTCTACCACGTGTCCGTACCGGTGCGCTCGCCGTGGCCGGAGGACATCCCCGGTGCGCTGGTGGCCCTCGCGATATGGGTGCTGGGCAGCTTCCTGCTGCGGATCTACCTGGTGCATACGGTCGAGGGCCCGACGATCTACGGCTCGCTTGCCGCACCCGTCGCGGTGCTGTTGTGGATCGGGGTGTCCGCCTTCGCGGTGCTGGTCGGGGCGGCGGTCAACGCCGCGATCGACCGGGTCTGGCCCTCGGTGGCCACGGCCGCCGGGCGTGCCGAGCGCGCCGCCCGCGCCCGGGAGGAGGTGGCCCGGCTGCGGGCGAAGGAGCAGCGCACGGCGGACGACGGCGCGGCGGAGATCACCCCGCCGTCGGAGTTCCCCGAGCGCTGGGCCCAGTTCCTGCCGCACGGCGACATACGCTCCCGGCTGCACACGAAGCGCGAGGCGGGGGAGAAGCCGAGCGAGAAGCCGGGGGAGAAGGTCGCCGGGAAGGCCGAGTCGGCCGGGAAGCCCGCTGGTCGGCCCGCCGATCAGGCCCCGGGGAAGGCGCAGCCCACGGGGACACAGCCCTCGGGGACGGCGGCCGGGGAGCCCCCGGGGGCCGCCCGCCCGCGCCGCCGGGGGCCCGGCCGCGGCCGGCGCGGCCCCGCGGGCCCCCCGCCCCCGCCCCCCGCCCACCCCGCC
>NZ_JBHYVB010000036.1:13006-37883 GCF_042750115.1 Streptomyces sp. NPDC059455 | reverse complement strand
GCCGGGTGGGCGGCCCGCGTATCCGGCCGCGGGCACGGCGCAGCCCTCGGGCCCACCGCCGGGGGGGCGGGGGGCGGGGGCGCCCCGGCCGCCCCGGCTGGGGCCGAGGCGTCCGGAGGTACGGTCCGCGGCGGACGGCGCGGACGACACCGCGGCGGACGACGACCACCCGGTGCGCTGACCGCGCGCTGACCGCGCCGCGTCCTACCCCGCCCTACCCCACAGGGGTGAACCGCACCGGCAGCCGAAGGAGGCCGCGCATCATGCTGGGGCGCCAGGCCAGGGTGTCCGGGTCGGTGTCCAGGGCCAGGTCCGGGCACCGCTCCAGCAGCGCCCGCAGCGCGATCGTGGCCTCCAGCCGGGCCAGCGGCGCGCCCAGGCAGTGGTGGACGCCGTGGCTGAAGTCCAGGTGCCTCCTCGACGGCGGCGTCCAGCAGCGCGTAATCGGCCCGGAGGGCGGCCAACTGCTCGGGGGCGCGCAGCAGCGCACAGGTGCCGTTGGAGAGCCCGACGGCGGCCCCTTCCCGTTACCAGGGGCTCCGCCCCTGGACCTCGGGGGCCGGGGCGGAGCCCGCACGCGGCGGAGCCGCACATCGATGCTGCGTGGGAAGGGGCGGGGAGGGGAACAGCCCGCCGCGGGCGTCACGATCTGCCGACGCGGTCACAGCCCCCGTTCGGTGAGCCAGTTCTCGATGGCCTCGGTGGTCTCGGGGAGGTGGTGCTCCATGATCGTGAAGTGGTCTCCCGGGGTGGCCTGGGCGGTGTGCGGGAAGGGCCAGGTCGCGCGCCAGGCGTCGCCCTCGAACCCCTCGTCCTGGTGGGGCATGGGCTCGGCCGCGCTCAGGAAGAACGTCGGGCTCTGGGCGGGCCGCAGCGCGCACTCCTCCATCAGCAGCGCGTTGTAACGCCCGCTCGCCGAGAGCTTCGCGCCGGTCAGCGCGAAGTCGCCGAGCAGTTGCTCCCGGGAGTCCAGGCCCTCGTTCAGCGCGATGTGGGTCTTCTCGGAGAACTGGTGGGTGGCCTCGAAGGTGTCGAGCAGCACGACCGCGCCGGGCGGCAGCTCCGCCCGTTCGGCCCGCTCCGCCAGGGCGTAGGCGAGCAGCCCGCCCATGGAGTGTCCGACCAGGACGTAAGCCTCGGCGCCGAGGGCCGCGCGCAGCTGATGGAGGTGCAGTTCGATCAGGGCGTCGAAGCTGTCGGCCACCAACTCGCCTTCGAGGTAACCGGGGTTGACCAGGGAGAGCACATCCCGCCTGCCCTCGAACATCTGCGCCATCATTCCGTACTGGATCGGCCCGGCGGTGGCGGTGATGGCGGGCAGACACACCAGCGTGGCCCGGGTGCCGTCGCCACTCGCCATCTTCACCGGCGGGAGGATGTGGTCGGCGGCGCCCTCGGTGGTGAAGGACGGCCGGAGCCGGCCCGCGGCCTGGATGAGTGCCATGCCCACCGACTGGGCCCGGCCGCTGGCGTACGCCTGGTGGTAGAGGGTGGTGAGGCTGTCGTAGGGGTCCGACTCCGGGGCCGCGGTGGCCTTCGCCAGCTCCAGCTCGATGGCGGACGGGGGTGGCGTGGAGCCGTCCGGGGCGGTCTCGGGCGCGGTTTCGGGGGCGGTCTGCCGCTGGGGCATGGTGTCGGCCACGGGCGCGCTCGGCCGGGTGTCGGCCCGGCTGTCCACCAAGACGGCCAGGTGCCCGGCGAGCCGGTCCACGGTCGAGTGCTCGAACGTCGCCGTGGCCGACAGCCGGAGCCCGAGCAGTGTGGCGAGCCGGTCGCGCAGATCGATCCCGCGCACCGAGTCCATGCCGAGCGCCAGGAACTCGGCATCCTGGCCGATCTCGGCGCCCGCATCGTGGTGGAGCACCGCGCGCAGCTGTTCCCGGACGAGGTCCGCCAGCAGCCGTTCCCGGTCCTCGGGCGGGGCGTCCAGGACGCGCTGGGCGGCGGCGGTGTCCTGCGGCCGGGGGCCCGGCCGTTCGCGCCGTACGGGACGGGCCGCACGCTCCTCCGCGGCCGCCCGCAACCGGTCCGCGGACACCGGCCGCAGCGTCAACTCCTCGATATGAGCGAGCGGTTGACCGTTGTCGCGAGTGAGATGGACACCGATGGCGTCCGGGCCGACGGCGGACAGCCGTACCCGTACGGTGGCGGGCGGGGCGGTGTCCGGGGCGGAGTGCGGCCGGACACCGGTCCAGGAGAACGGCATCCGGATCGGCGCGCCCGCCGACTCCGCCTGGTCGAAGAACCCGCCGAGGCCGATCGCGTGCAGGGCGGTGTCGAGCAGCGCGGGGTGCAGCGCGAAGCCGTCCACGGGTCCGCCACCGTCCCCCTCGCCCAGGGCCACCTCCGCGAAGACGTCCCCGTCGCGCCGCCAGGCCGACCGCAGACCGCGGAAGGCCGGGCCGTAGTCGAAGCCGTCGGACGCCAGCCGGTCGTAGAAGCCCGTCAGGTCGACGGCGCGGGCTCCGGGCGGCGGCCAGGCGGCCGCCATTTCGGCGAACGCGGCCGCATCGGTGCCGTCGTCCCGGGTGCCTTCCGGGCCCGCCGGATCCGGTGCCACGACGGCCCGCACATGGCAGGTCCAGCCCGCCGCCGTGTCCTCGGCCGCCGACTCGCGGCGGGAGTGCACGGTGAGCTCCCGCCGACCCTCCTCATCGGGCTCGCCCACCTGGATCTGCAGGTGGGCAGCCTCGGTAGCGGGCAGGAACAGCGGCTCCTGGAGGGTGAGTTCGGGCAGGTGCGGGCAGCCGACCGTACGTCCCGCGTACAGCGCCCAGTCGAGGAACACGCTGCCGGGCAGCACCACACCGCCCAGCACCGCGTGGTCGGCGAGCCAGCGGTGAGTGGTCTGCGACAGCCGCGCGGTGAACAGCACCGTGTCGGTCCCGGCCGGGGCCACCGCCCCCGCGAGCAGCGGATGGTCCACCGCCGTGAGCCCGGCGCCGCCCACGTCCCCGGTGTGCTCGGGCGCGTCCAGCCAGTACCGCCGCGCGCGGAACGCGTACGTCGGCAGATCGACGGGCCGCCCGCCTGCGAACGCGGTCGGCCACGCCACCGCGCCACCGGCCACGAACAGCTCCGCGAGCGCCGTGAGCAGCCGCTCCCGGCCGCCCTCGTCCCGCCGCAGCGTGCCCACCACCACGGCTGTCGAGGTGCCCGGCGGTGTCCGCTCGACCGTCTGCTCGATCCCGGGGATCAGCACCGGGTGCGGGCTGACCTCGATGAACACCGTGTGCCCGGTGTCGGCCAGGGCGCGGGTCGCCTGCTCGAACCGCACGGTCTCGCGGAGGTTCCGGTACCAGTACTCCGCGTCGGCACTCGCGCCGTCGAGGAGGGCGCCGGTCACCGTCGAGTACATCGGCACCTCGCCGGGGCGAGGTGTGATGGGCGCGGCCAGCTCCAGCAGCCGTTCACGGATCCGTTCGACCTGCGGAGTGTGCGAGGCGTAGTCCACCGGGATGCGGCGCGCCCGCACCCCGTCGCGTTCACACGCCGCCATCAGCTCGTCCAGCGCCGCCGTATCCCCGGCGACCACGGTCGAGCCGGGCCCGTTCACGGTGGCCACGCAGAGCCGCTCGCCCCAGGGCGCCACCAGCTTCCCGGCCTCGTCCACCGGCACGGGCAGCGAGACCATGCCGCCCCGGCCCGCCAGTTCGCTCCCGATCAGCCGACTGCGCAGCGCGACGACACGGGCGGCGTCCTCCAGCGACAGCACCCCCGCGACACACGCCGCCGCCAGCTCGCCCTGGGAATGCCCCACCACGGCGGCGGGCTCGACCCCATGGGACCGCCACACCCGCGCCAGGGACACCATGACCGCCCACAGCACCGGCTGCACCACATCGACCCGGTCCAGCGACGGCGCGCCGGGGCGTCCGCGCACCATATCGAGCGGTGACCACTCGACATACGGGGCCAGCGCACGGGCGCAGTCGTCGAACGACTCGGCGAACTCCGTTGAGGCATCGAGGAGTTCGGCCGCCATCCCGGCCCACTGGGAGCCCTGCCCGGGGAACACGAACACCGGCCCCGACCGGTCGGCGTCCACGGGCCGGTCCGTGGACACACTCCGCACCACCCCGGTGGCCGGTTCGCCACGGCCGAGCGCCGCCAGCCGGTCCAGGAAGTCCTCCCGGGTGCGGCCGATCACCACGGCGCGCCGCCCGAAGACGGCCCGGGACAGCAGCGAGCGGGCCACATCGACGGGCGCCAAGTCCGGTTCGGCGGCCAGCCGCTCCCGCAGTCGGCGGGCCTGGTCGCGCAGGCTCTCGGCGCTCTTCGCCGAGAGCACCCACGGCACCGCCACCGCCACCGGCGTCGGCTCAGTGGCGATGTCGGCGTCCGGCGACTCCTCCAGGATCACATGGGCGTTGGTGCCGCTGATGCCGAACGACGACACCGCGCCGCGACGGGGCGCATCGGCCGAGGGCCAGGGCTCGTTCTCGGCGGCGAGCCGCAGCGCCCCCGCCGTCCAGTCCACCCGCTCGGTGGGGCGTTCGGCGTGCAGGGTGCGGGGTACGACGCCATGGCGCATCGCCAGCACCATCTTGATGACACCCGCGACCCCGGCCGCCGCCTGGGTGTGGCCGAGGTTGGACTTCACCGAGCCCAGCACCACCGGCCGGTCGGCGGGCCGGTCCCGGCCGTACGTGGCGAGCAGGGCCCGCGCCTCGATCGGGTCGCCCAGCGATGTCCCCGTACCGTGCGCCTCGACCACGTCCACATCGGCCGCCGTGAGTCCCGCGTTCGCCAACGCCTGCCGGATGACGCGCTGTTGGGCCGGGCCGCTGGGCGCGGTGAGGCCGTTGGACGCGCCGTCCTGGTTGAGCGCGGAGCCCCGGAGCAGCGCCAGCACCCGGTGGCCGTTGCGGCGGGCGTCGGACAGCCGCTCGACCACCAGCATGCCGACGCCCTCGGCGAAGCCCATCCCGTCGGCCTCGGCGGCGAACGCCTTGGACCGCCCGTCGGGGGCCAGCCCGCCGACCCTGCTGAACTCGACGATCGGCCGTGGGGTCGACATCACCGTCACCCCACCGGCCACCGCGAGACCGCATTCGCCCTGCCGTACCGCCTGCGCGGCCAGGTGCAGCGCCACCAGGGACGAGGAACACGCGGTGTCCACGGTGATGGCCGGGCCCTCGAGCCCGAGGGCGTAGGCCACCCGGCCGGTGGCCACGCTGCCCGCGCTGCCGTTGCCGAGATAGCCCTCGAAGCCGTCGGCCAGCTGCTCGGGGAAGCGCGTGGCGTAGTCGTGGTAGATCAGCCCCGCGAAGATCCCGGTCGGGGTGGCGCGCAGCGCGGTGGGGTCGATGCCCGCGTGTTCGAACGCCTCCCATGTGGTCTCCAGCAGCAGCCGCTGCTGGGGGTCCGTTGCCAGCGCCTCACGGGGCGAGATGCCGAAGAACTCGGCGTCGAAGTCGGCCGCGTCGTACAGGAAGCCACCGGCCGGCGCATGGGTCCCGGGTCCGCCGGGGCGGCCCAGCTCGGCGTGCCAGCCACGGTCGTCGGGGAAGGAGCCGATGGCATCCCGGCCTTCGGCCAGCAGTCGCCACAGCTCCTCGGGCGAGCGCACCCCGCCGGGGAAGCGGCAGCTCATCCCGACGATCGCGATCGGGTCGTCGTCATCGGCGGCCGTGGCGGCACGGGTGGCCGACGCGGAGGCGGCGGACCGGGCGCCGGTGGTTTCGCCGTCCGGCGCCAGCAGCCGCAGCAGCTCGGCCACCAGCGCGGCCGGGGTCGGATGGTCGAAGACGGTGGTCACCGGAAGCCGCAGCCCGGTGGCCGTGCCGAGCCGGTTGCGCAGCTCCACGGCGGTCAGCGAGTCGAAGCCCAGGTCCCTGAACGAGCGGTCCCCGGCCACCGCGTCACCGCCCGTATGCCCCAGCACCACGGCGGCCTGGGCCCGTACGAGGTCGCTCAGCGTGCGCTCGCGGTCCGCCGGGGGCAGCGCGGCCAGGCGATCCCGCAGCCCGCCGCCCGTGGCCGTGTTGGCGGCGCCGCGCCGGGCCGCCGTCGTACGGACCAGCCCGCGCAGCAGCGGCGCGGGCTCGCCGTGGCGGCGCAGGGCGGCCACGTCCAGGCGCACCGGAACGCTGAGCGCGCGGGGCGCCCGTATGGCCGCGTCGAAGAGCGCCAGCCCCTGGTCGGTGGTGAGTGGCCGGACGCCCTGACGGCGCATCCGGTCGAGGTCGGTGGCGCCCAGGCCACCGGTCATCGCGCCGCGTTCGTCCCACAGGCCCCAGGCGAGCGCGTGTGCGGGCAGGCCCTGGTCGCGGCGGTGCCGGGCGAGGGCGTCCAGAAACGCGTTGGCGGCCGCGTAGTTGCCCTGGCCCGCCGAGCCCAGCACCCCGGCGGCGGAGGAGAAGAGCGCGAACAGCGCCAGGTCCCGGTCCCGGGTCAGCTCATGCAGATACCAGGCCGCGTCCGTCTTGGGGCGCAGCACGGTGTCCAGCCGCTCGGGGGTCAGCGCGGAGACCACACCGTCGTCCAGCGCCCCGGCCGCGTGCACCACACCGCGCAGCCCCGGCAGGCCGTCCAGCAGCGCGCCCAGCGCCGCGCGGTCGGACACATCACACGCCACCACCCGGGCCGTGGCGCCCAACTCGACCAGTTCGGCGACGAGTTCGCGTGCTCCGGGGGCGTCCGAGCCCCGTCGGCCGACGAGGGCGAGGTCGGTGACGCCATGGCGGGTGACCAGATGCCGGGCCACCGCCGAGCCGATGACCCCCGTGCCACCGGTGATCAGCACGGTGCCGTCGATCGCGTCCCGGGGCGGGGTGAGCACCACCTTCCCGGTGTGACGTGCCTGGCTGACGTGGCGGAACGCCTCCCGTGCCCGGCGGGTGTCCCACGCCGTCACCGGCAGTGGCGCCAGCACACCCGCCTCGAACAGCTCGGCGAGACCGGCCAGCATCGCGCCCAGCCGCTCCGCCCCGGCCTCGGCGAGGTCGAACGCCCGATAGCCGACGCCCGGCCATCGCGCGGCCACCCCATCGGCGTCCCGGACATCCGTCTTGCCCATCTCGATGAACCGGCCGCCGCGCGGCAGCAGCGTCAGCGAGGCGTCGATGAACTCCCCGGCCAGACAGTTCAGGACGACATCGACGCCACGGCCATCGGTCGCGGTCAGGAAGCGGTCGGCGAACTCCAGGGTGCGCGACGACGCCACCCGCTCGGCCGGAACGCCCATGCCGCGCACCACGGGCCACTTCGGCTCGCTCGCGGTGGTGTACACCTCGGCCCCGAGATGGCGCGCCAGCCGTACCGCCGCCATCCCCACGCCCCCCGCGGCGGCGTGCACCAGAACCGCCTCGCCCGCACGCACCCGGGCCAGCTCGACCAGCGCGTAGTACGCGGTCAGGAACACGGCGGGCACCGACGCCGCCTGCGGAAACGTCCAGCCGTGGGGCATCCGCACGACCATCCGGGCGTCGGCCACCGCCACGGGGCCCGCATACGCGCCCGACACCAGCCCCATCACCCGGTCGCCCACCGCGAGGCCGTCGACACCGGGGCCGACCTCCAGCACCACACCGGCGCCCTCGGCCGCGAAGAGGCCCTCACCGCTGGATACCACGCCCAAGGAGACAAGGACATCACGGAAGTTGACGCCCGTGGCGCGTACCGCGATCCGCACCTGGCCCGGGGCCAAGGGCTCCTCGACCCGCGGAGCGGGCACCAGCCGCAGCCCCTCCACGGTGCCCCCGGTGTCCAGGTCCAGGCTCCAGGCCCCCTCGGGGGCCGCCAGTATTCCGGCGTCCGACGGCGAGACCCGGCCCAGCCGTGGGACGGACACCGCTCCGACGCGCACCACGAGCTCCGGCTCACCGGTGGCGAGGGCGGCGGACAGCGCCGCCGTGGACTCGGGCGCGCCGTCCAGATCCACCTGAGCGAACCGGCCCGGGTGCTCCGAGCACACCGAACGCCACAGCCCCCGCACCCCGGCCAGCGCCAGCTCGGCCCGCTCACCCGGGAACGCCGCCACCGCACTCCGGGTCACCAACGCCAGCCGAACGCCGTCGAGTTCGGGATGGCTCAGCCACTCCCGTACCGTCTCCAGCACGGCCGCCAACCGGTCCCGGCTAGCGGCGGGCATATCGGCCACCCCGTCCGGCGCCTGCGCCGGGAAAGCGGGCAGCACCACCAGCTGGGGCAGCGGTGTGCCGTTGCGTACGGCGGCGAGGAGCGCGGCCACGTCCGCATGGACGGGGGCGTCGGGGGCGTCGGGCAGGGCAGTGCCGAGCACCGCCATGGGCTCCGTGGCCTCGGACGGCCGGAGGGGCAGCGGCGTCCATGTGACCTCGAAGAGCGCGTCCGGGGCCGTCCCGGTGGCGACCGTCAGCGCGTCGTCCGTCAGGGGCCGCGAGACCACCTCGTCGACGGTGAGGATCGGCAGCCCGGCGAGGTCCGTCATCCACACCGAGATCCCGCCCGGCCCCGTGGGCGCCATCCGCACCCGGGCGACGGTCGCACCCGTGGCATGCAGCCGTGCCCCGGAGAACGACAGCGGCATCATCCGCTCCGTCTCGCCCTCCAGGAGCCCCACCAGCCGCGGCTGCAACGCCGCGTCCACCAGCGCCGGATGCACACCGAACCGGCCCACGTCACCGGCGGCCGACTCCGGCAGCCGCACCTCGGCGAACACCTCCTCGCCCCGGCGCCATACGGCACCCACGCCCTGGAACACCGGGCCGTAGCCATAGCCGTGGTCCGCCAGCCGCTCGTAGAACGCGTCGATGTCCACCGGCTCCGCGCCGGTGGGCGGCCACTGGGCCTCGGCCTCCGGCTCCGCGTCCGCGTCCATGTGCTCGTCGTACTCGTCGCCGGGCGACGACGCGGAGGCCGTCAGCGTCCCCGTGGCATGACACACCCAGTCCGCCGGATCGTCGTCCTGCCCCGGGCGGTGTGGCCGGGAGTGCAGCCGTACGGCGCATGCGCCCCGCTCGTCCGCCGTGTCGATGCCCACCTGGATGTCGAGGGCGGTGTCATCGGACGGGACGGTCAGCGGGGTGTGCAGAACGAGCTCGTCCAGCCGTTCGGCGCCCATGTGCCGCCCGGCTCCCAGCACGAGCTCCAGCAGGGCCGCGCCCGGCACCAGAACCCGGTCCAGCACCATGTGGTCGGCCAGCCATGGATGCGTACGGGTGGAGATCCGGCCCGTGAACACGAACCCGCCGCCCTCGGCCATGCTCACCCCGGCCGCCACCAGCGGATGCCCCACCACGGACAGCCCCGCGCCCGCGAGATCCCCGGCCCGCTCGGCCGCCGAAAGCCAGTAGTGGTGGCGTTGGAAGGGGTAGGTGGGGAGGTTGGCGGGGGTGGGGGTAGGGGTGTTGGGGGTGAGGATTGCGGGCCAGTTGGGGGTGAGGCCGTGGGTCCAGAGGGTGGCGAGGGAGGTGAGGAGTTGTTGGGTGTCGCCGTGGTCGCGGCGGAGGGTGCCGGTGGCGTGGGCGTTGGCTTCTTGGATGGCGGTGGTGAGGACGGGGTGAGGGCTGGTCTCGAGGTAGAGGGTGTGGCCGTCGGCGGTGAGGGTGTGGATGGTGTCGTGGAAGCGGACGGGTTCGCGGAGGTTGCGGTACCAGTACTCGGCGTCGAGGGTCCCGCCGTCGATGGGGGTGGCGGTGACGGTGGAGTACAGGGGGATGTCGCCGGCGCGGGGGGTGATGGGCGCGGCGAGTTGGAGGAGCTGTTCCCGGATGCGTTCGACGTGGGGGGTGTGGGAGGCGTAGTCGACCGGGATGGTGCGGGTACGCAGTCCGGCGTTCTCGGCTGCGGCGGTCACCTCGGCGAGCCCGGTGGGGGTTCCGGCGATGACGGTGGAGGTGGGCCCGTTGACGGCCGCGATCCAGACGTCGTCGCGGCCGGTCAGCAGCTCGCGCGCCTGGTCGGCGGGGGCAGTGAGGGAGACCATGCCGCCGTGTCCGGCCAGCTCCTGGGCGATGAGGCGGCTGCGCAGTGCCACGAGCCGTGCACCGTCGTCGAGGGAGAGCGCACCGGCTACGCATGCGGCGGCGATCTCGCCTTGTGAGTGGCCGATGACGGCGGAGGGCTCGATGCCGAGTGAACGCCACACCTGGGCCAGGGACACCATCACGGCCCACAGGGCGGGCTGGACCACCTCCACCCGCTCCAGCGCGTTTTCGTCCGAGGTCTCGCGTAGGACGTCGAGGAGGTTCCACTCGATGTGCGGGGCGAGGGCCTGGGCGCAGCGGTCGATGGATTCGGCGAACACGGGCGAGGTGTCGAGCAGTTCGGCGGCCATGCCGACCCACTGCGACCCCTGACCGGGGAAGACGAACACCACACCGGACGGCGGTTCTTCTGGGGCCACTCCGCTGACCACATGGGTGGCGGGCTCGCCGGTGGCAACGGCGTCCAGTCCGGCCAGGAAGGTGTCCCGGTCGGCGGCCACGACCACCGCGCGGTGGTCGAGCGCGGCCCGGTGTTGTGCGAGTGTCCAGCCGATGTCGGCGAGGTGCCGGTCGCTCGTGGCCGCGAACGTCAGCAGTTGCGCGGCCTGTGCACGTAGCGCGGTCTCGGAGCGTGCCGAGATCACCCACGGCAGCAGACCCTCCGTGGGCAGGGACTGGGACGTGGTGTCGGCCGTCGGGGCCGCTTCGAGGATCACATGGGCGTTGGTGCCGCTGACCCCGAACGACGACACCGCCGCGCGGCGTGCCCGTTCTGCTTCGGGCCAGGGCGCGTTCTCCGTCACCAGCTCCACCGCACCGGAGCCCCAGTCCACATGCGGCGTCGGCTCGTCCACATGCAGGGTGCGCGGTACGACGTCATGGCGCATCGCCATGACCATCTTGATCACACCGGCCACGCCCGCCGCCGCCTGGGTATGGCCGAGGTTGGATTTCACCGAGCCCAGCAGCGCGGGGTGTTCGGCGGACCGGTCCTGGCCGTACGTGGCGAGCAGCGCCTGCGCCTCGATGGGGTCGCCCAGCGCCGTACCGGTCCCGTGTGCCTCGATCACATCCACCTCGGACGAGGCCACGCCCGCGTCGGCCAGCGCGTCCTGGATCACCCGCCGCTGGGCGGGGCCGTTGGGCGCGGTGAGCCCGTTGGAGGCACCGTCCTGATTGACCGCGGTGCCACGGATCACGCCGAGCACCTGGTGGCCGTTGCGGCGGGCGTCGGACAGCCGTTCCACCAGCAGCAGCCCGACGCCCTCGGCCGCGCCCATGCCGTCCGCGGCGGCGGAGAACGCCTTGCACCGGCCGTCCCGGGCCAGCCCCTGCTGCCTGCTGAACTCGGTGAACAGATCCGGCGTGGACATCACGGCGACTCCGCCGACGACCGCCATCCCGCACTCGCCGTCGCGCAGCGCCCGCACCCCCAGATGCAGCGCCACCAGCGAGGACGAACACGCGGTGTCCACGGTGAGGGCCGGGCCGGTCAGCCCGAAGGTGTAGGCGATACGCCCGGAGATGACACTGCCCGCGACACCGGTCATGGCATGGCCCTCGACCTCCTCCGGGATCGCGGGCAGCCTGCTGCCGTAGTCATGGAAGCTGGCGCCGATGAACACCCCGCTCCGGCTGGAGCGCAGCGACACCGGATCGATGCCCGCTCGCTCGAACAGCTCCCAGGACGTCTCCAGCAGCAGTCGCTGCTGGGGGTCCATAGCGAGCGCCTCACGCGGGGAGATGCCGAAGAAGGAGGCATCGAACTCGCCCGCTGTGTGCAGGAATCCGCCCTCGGCGGTGTACGAGGTGCCCGGCCGTTCGCCGTCCGGGTCGACCAGCCCCGCCAGATCCCAGCCACGGTCGACCGGGAACCCGGAAATGGCGTCCCCGCCGCCTTCGACGAGCTCCCACAGCGCCTCGGGCGAGGCCACTCCGCCGGGGTAGCGGCAGCTCATCCCGACGATCGCCACCGGCTCGGCGGCCGCGGACTCCGCCACCCGCAGTTGCGCCCGCGTCTCCTTGAGCTCCGCGGTGACCCGGGTCAGATAGTGGCGGAGCTTGTGCACATCGTCCATGTCGGGGCTCCATGCGAAGAGTCGGCGGTGAGAGGTGGGTATGGCGGAGGACCGGCCGGTCGGCGGGCCGGGCGGAACGGGATCAGGAGATCCCGAACTCCTTCTCGATGTAGTCGAAGAGCTCGTCGTTGGTGGCCGCTTCGAGATCGTCGGACGTCACCGGCTCCTCGGCGGTGTCCACGGTGCCTACGGCGTCCATGGCGTCCACGGCGGACCGGAGCAGTCGGCGCAGCCGGTGGGCGATCTCGGAACGGGCCGGGGCATCGCTCGGCAGTGACACCAACAGCCGTTCCAGGCGGTCGAGTTCGGCGGCACCGTCACGCGCGGCACCGTCACGCGCGGCACCGTCACGCGCGGCACCGTCACGCGCGGCACCGCCATCCGAGTCGCCGCCGATGCCGCTGAAGAGCTGTGTGTACAGGTAGTCAACGAGCTCGGTCACGGTCGGGAAGTCGAAGATCACGGTGGCGGGCAGTTGGAGACCCGTGACGCTCCCGAGCCGGTTGCGCAGCTCCACCGCCGTGACCGAGTCCAGGCCGAGCTCCAGGAACGGCCGTCTGGTGCCCACGGCCTCGGCCGAGCCATGGCCGAGGACGGCGGCCACCTGGCCGCGTACGGCCTCGAGGAGCCGCCGTTCGCGCTCCTCGGGCTTCGCGTCGGCGAGCCGATCGCGCAGGGCCGCCACCGGACCGCCCCCACCACCGTCCGCCGCCGGGGCCGCCGCACCGTCGACCCCGGCGAGCGCCCGCCGGGCCTCGGGGATCTCCTCGAGGAGAGGGCTGGGACGGGCGGCGGTGTAGGCGTGGGCGAAGCGGTCCCAGTCGATATCGGCGATCACCAGGGCCGTTTCGTCATCCGCCAGCGCGGCCTCCAGCGCGCGGAGCGCCGACTCCGGCGGCAGCAGCGGTACGCCATGGCGCAGCCGCAGCTCGGTCACCGCGTCCCGTTCGGCCATACCGCCCTGCGCCCAGGAACCCCAGGCCACGGAGGTGGCCACCAGCCCCCGCGCGCGGCGGTGGCGAGCCAGGGCGTCCATATAGGCGTTGGCGGGCGCGTAGTTGCCCTGACCCACCATGCCCACGGTGCCCGCCAGGGAGGAGAACAGCACGAACGCGGACAGCTCCAGGTCCCGGGACAGCTCATGCAGCCGCCACGCCGCATCGGCCTTCACCCGCAGCACCCGGTCCAGCTGCTCGGGGGTGAGGGAGGTGATGGCGGCGTCGTCCAGCACGGCCGCCGTGTGGAACACCGAGGTCAGGGGGTACGCGGCCGGAATCGATGCCAGAAGCGCGCGGAGCGCGTCGGCGTCCCCCACATCGCAGGCCGCCACGGTCGCCTCGGCCCCCGAGGCGGTCAGCTCGGCCACCAGCTCGGCCGCTCCCGGCGCGGTGTCCCCGCGACGGCTGACGAGCAGCAGATGCTCGGCGCCACGGGCCGCGAGCCGACGGGCCACCTGGCTGCCGAGGGCGCCGGTGCCACCGGTGATCAGGACCGTGCCCGGGCCGGGGGACCAGCCGTCGTCAAGCACATCGCCGAGGCGTGGCGCCCTGACGACACGGCGCCCGAGGATCCCGGTGGCGCGGACCGCGACCTGATCCTCGTGGCTCTCGGCGGCCAGTACGGCACACAGCCGGGCCGTCGTCCGCTCGTCCAGCTCCTGGGGCAGATCCACCAACCCGCCCCAGCGGGTGGCGAATTCCTGTGCCGCCACCCGGCCCAGACCCCACACCAGCGCCTGCGCCGGACCGGTCAGCGGATCGTGGTCGCCGACGGACACCGCACCCTGAGTGACACACCACAGTGGCGCGAACAGCCCCGCCGCCTCCAGGCCCTGAACCAGCCGCAGGGTGCGGTGCAGCCCGGCGGTCTCGTCGCGGGCGAGCAGCGAGAGCACGCCGACGACGGGCGCGGTGGTGTGCCCCGTGGTGGTGTGCGCCGTGGTGTGTGCGGTGAGGCCGGCGAGGGTGTCGGCCCAGTGGCGCGGATCGTCGGGCGCCACGACCAGCGTTTCCACCGTGGCCCCGTGTCGGCTGAGGGCCGTGGCGATCGCCTCGTACAGCGCATCGCCCTTCTGGTCGGGTGCCAGGACGACGAGCCAGCTGCCGGAGAGCGCGGGCGCGGTGGTGTCGGGCAGCGGCTTCCAGCCCTCGCGATACCGCCACGCGTCCATCGTGGACGCCGCGCTCTGCTGTCGATGCCACGCCGACAGCACGGGCAGCAGGGTCGTCAACTCCGCCTGTGACTCCTCCAACCGCAGGGTCCGGGCCAGCCCTTCCAGGTCCTCGCGCTCCACGGCCTCCCAGAATCCGGTGTGCGGGTCCGGGCTCGTTGTTGCGTTGGCGCGGTGTCGGCCCGGGGTCGCGGTGTCCAGCCAGTAACGGTGGCGTTGGAAGGGGTAGGTGGGGAGGTTGGCGGGGGTGTTGGAGGTGAGGAGGGTTGACCAGTTGGGGGTGAGGCCGTGGGTCCAGAGGGTGGCGAGGGAGGTGAGGAGTTGTTGGATGCCGCCGTGGTCGCGGCGGAGGGTGGGGGTGGCGTGGGCGTTGGCTTCCTGGATGGCGGTGGTGAGGACGGGGTGGGGGCTGGTTTCGAGGCAGAGGGTGTGGCCGTCGGCGGTGAGGGTGTGGATGGTGTCGTGGAAGCGGACGGGTTCGCGGAGGTTGCGGTACCAGTACTCGGCGTCGAGAGCCTCGCCGTCGATGGGGGCTGCGGTGACGGTGGAGTACATGGGCACATGCCCGACGTGGGGGGTGATGGGCGCGGCGAGCTGGAGGAGCTGTTCCCGGATGCGTTCGACGTGCGGGGTGTGGGAGGCGTAGTCGACGGCGATCGCACGGGCCCGGATCCCGGTGGCTTCCGCTTGTGCCATGACATCGGTGAGCGCGGCGGGGCTCCCGGCGATGACGGTGGAGGTCGGGCCGTTGACGGTGGCGATCCAGACGTCATCGCGGCCGGTCAGCAGCTCGCGCGCCTGGTCGCTGGAGGTGGTGAGGGAGACCATGCCGCCGTGTCCGGCCAGCTCATGGGCGATGAGGCGGCTGCGCAGTGCCACGAGCCGCGCGCCGTCTTCCAGGGTCAGCACACCGGCTGCGCACGCGGCGGCGATCTCGCCTTGTGAGTGGCCGATGACGGCTGAGGGCTCGATGCCGAGTGAACGCCACACCTGGGCCAGGGACACCATCACGGCCCAGAGGGCGGGCTGGACGACATCCACCCGCTCCAGCCCCGCGTCATCCCCGGTCGCCCGCAGCACATCGAGCAGATCCCAGTCGGTGTGCGGGGCGAGGGCCTGGGCGCAGCGGTCGATGGATTCGGCGAACACGGGCGAGGTGTCGAGCAGTTCGGCGGCCATGCCGACCCACTGCGACCCCTGACCCGGGAAGACGAACACCACACCGGACGGCGGCTCGCCCGAAACCACTCCGCTGACCACATGGGCGGCGGCTTCGCCGGTGGCGATGGCGTCCAGCCCGGTCAGGAAGGTGTCCCGGTCGGCGGCGACGACCACCGCGCGGTGCTCCAGCGCGGCCCGGTGCCGTGCCAGTGCCGAGCCGACATCCGCGAGATGCCGATCGCTCGTGGCCACGAACGCGCGCAACCGCGCTGCCTGTGCCCGTAGCGCGGCCTCCGAACGCGCCGAGATCACCCACGGCAGCACACCGTCCGTGGGCAGGGACTGGGACGTGGCGTCGGCCGTCGGGGCCGCTTCGAGGATCACATGGGCGTTGGTGCCGCTGACCCCGAACGACGACACCGCCGCGCGACGCGCCCGTTCGGCCTCGGGCCAGGGCGCGTTCTCCGTCACCAGCCGCACCGCACCGGATGCCCAATCCACATGCGGCGTGGGCTCGTCCACATGCAGGGTGTGTGGCACCACACCGTGGCGCAGGGCCAGCACCATCTTGATGACGCTCGCGACCCCGGCCGCCGCGCCGGTGTGGCCGACGTGGGCCTTCATCGAGCCCAGCAGGGCGGGGCGTTCGGCGGGCCGGTCCTGGCCGTACGTGGCGAGCAGCGCCTGTGCCTCGATGGGGTCGCCCAGCGCCGTACCCGTCCCGTGCGCCTCGATCACATCGACATCGGACGGCGCGAGACGTGCGTTCGCCAACGCCTGCCGGATGACCGCCTGTTGGGAGGGGCCGTTGGGCGCGGTGAGGCCGTTGGAGGCGCCGTCCTGGTTGACCGCCGTGCCACGGATGACGGCCATCACCTGGTGGCCGTTGCGGCGGGCCTCCGACAGCCGTTCGACCAGCAGCACGCCCACGCCCTCCGCCCACGCGGTGCCGTCCGCCGCCGCCGCGAAGGGTTTGCAGCGGCCGTCGGGGGCGAGCCCGCGCTGATGGCTGAACTCGGTGAACACACCCGGTGTGGAGATCACCGAGACGCCGCCCACGAGGGCCATCCCGCAGTCGCCGTTGCGCAGCGCCTGCACGGCGAGATGCAGTGCCACCAGCGAGGACGAACACGCCGTGTCCACCGTGACGGCCGGTCCGGTCAGCCCGAAGCTGTAGGCGATCCGGCCGGATGCCACGCTTCCCGCCGCTCCGGTGAAGAGGTAGCCCTCGGACGCCCCGGACCCCTCGGTGGCGGCGCCCGCACCGCCGTAGCCGTGCGGTACGAGGCCGATGAAGACCCCGGTACGGCTGCCACGCAGCGACAGCGGGTCGATGCCCGCGTGTTCCAGGGCCTCCCAGGAGGTCTCCAGCAGCAGCCGCTGCTGGGGGTCCATCGCCATCGCCTCGCGCGGCGAGATGCCGAAGAAGTCGGCGTCGAAGTCGGCCGCGTCCGGGAGGAATCCGCCCTCGTGGACATAGCTGCTGCCGGGGCGTTGGGGGCCGGGGTGGTGGAGCGCGCCGAGATCCCAGCCGCGGTCCGCCGGGAACGCGGAGAGCGTGTCCTGGTCGGACAGCAGCAGCCGCCACAGATCCTCGGGCGACCGTACGCCCGCGGGGAAGCGGCAGCTCGTGGCCACGATCGCGATCGGCTCGTCCAGGGCGGCCGCTCCTGGGACGACGGCGCCCGGCGCGTACGAGGAGCCCGCTCCCGCGGTGTCCCCGCCCGTGAGCCGGTCCAGCAGATGCCGGGCCAGCGTCAGGGGCGTCGGATAGTCGAAGACGACGGACGGCGCGAGCGCCACATCCGTCGCCACGGCCAGCCGGTTCCGTAGTTCCACGGCGGTCAGCGAGTCGAAGCCGAGATCCCGGAAGACCTTCCGCGTCTCCACCTCGTCGACCGACGACAGGCCCAGCACGGCCGCCGCGTGGCGGCACACCTCGTCCAGCACCACCCGTAGCCGGGGCGCGCCCTCGGCCGCTTCGGCCACCCGCCGTGCGAAGCCGTTGAGCGCCTCGGGCCCTTCGGCCGCCACGGTGGCGGACGGCAGATCGACCCGCACGGCGGAGGCGGGGCCGAGGGGCGCGAGCCAGTAACGCTCGCGCTGGAAGGCGTAGGTGGGCAAATCGATGGCTGTGGCGTGACTGGGTGCGAACACCGCCGCCCAGTCGGGGGCCACGCCATGGGCCCACAGGGTGGCGAGGGCGCTGAGGAGCTGCCGGACGCCACCCTGGTCGCGGCGCAGAGTTCCGGTGGCGAACACGGGCTGGTCGGCGGCGTGGCCGGTCTCCTCGACGGCGGTGGTGAGGACGGGGTGGGGGCTGGACTCCAGGAAGAGGGTGTGGCCGTCGGCGGGCAAGGTCCGCAGCGTGTCGTGGAAGCGGACGGGTTCGCGGAGGTTGCGGTACCAGTACTCGGCGTCGAGGGTCTCGCCGTCGATGAGGGTGGCGGTGACGGTGGAGTACAGGGGGATGTCGCCGGCGCGGGGGGTGATGGGCGCGGCGAGTTGGAGGAGCTGTTCCCGGATGCGTTCGACGTGCGGGGTGTGGGAGGCGTAGTCGACGGCGATCGCACGGGTCCGGATCCCGGTGGCCTCGGCCTTTGCCGTGGCCTCGGCGAGCCCGGTGGGGGTTCCGGCGATGACGGTGGAGGTGGGCCCGTTGACGGCCGCGATCCAGACGTCGTCGCGGCCGGTCAGCAGCTCGCGCGCCTGGTCGGCGGGGGCAGTGAGGGAGACCATGCCGCCGTGTCCGGCCAGCTCCTGGGCGATGAGGCGGCTGCGCAGTGCCACGAGCCGTGCACCGTCGTCGAGGGAGAGCGCACCGGCTACGCATGCGGCCGCGATCTCGCCCTGGGAGTGGCCGATGACGACGGAGGGCTCGATGCCGAACGAACGCCACACCTGGGCCAGGGACACCATCACGGCCCACAGGGCGGGCTGGACCACCTCCACCCGCTCCAGCCCCGCGTCATCCCCGGTCGCCCGCAGTACGTCGAGGAGGTCCCAGTCGGTGTGCGGGGCCAGGGCCTGGGCGCAGCGGTCGATGGATTCGGCGAACACGGGCGAGGCGTCGAGCAGTTCGGCGGCCATGCCCACCCACTGCGAGCCCTGCCCCGGGAAGACGAACACCGGACCGGCGGCCGACCCGGCGGACACCCCGGCCACCACATGAGCGGAGGGCTCACCGGCGGCGATCGCGTCCAGCCCGGTCAGGAAGCCGTCCCGGCCCCCGGCCACCACCACCGCACGGTGTTCCATGGCGGCCCGCTGCGTCGCCAGCGCCCACCCGATGTCCGACGGTATGGCGTCGGAGGTGGCGGCGAACGCACCCAGCCGGGCCGCCTGCGCTCGCAGCGCGGCGGGCGTCCGGCCCGACACCACCCACGGCAGCACACCCTCCGCCTCGACGAGCGGATTGGCGGGACGGGTGGCGCGGGCGCGGGCGGGGACGGGAGCCGGTGGGGCCTGCTCCAGGACCACATGGGCGTTGGTCCCGCTGATGCCGAACGACGAGACTCCGGCCCGCCGCGCCCGTCCGGCCTCCGGCCACGGACGCCCCTCCGTCACCAGTTCCACACCACTGGAGGCCCAGTCCACGTGCGGGGTCGGCTCGTCCACATGCAGCGTGGCGGGGACGACAC
This sequence comes from Streptomyces sp. NPDC059455, assembly GCF_042750115.1. Classification (NCBI taxonomy): domain Bacteria; kingdom Bacillati; phylum Actinomycetota; class Actinomycetes; order Kitasatosporales; family Streptomycetaceae; genus Streptomyces; species Streptomyces sp. NPDC059455. Next base: position 18,922 of record NZ_JBHYVB010000036.1, on the reverse strand, counting down.
CGTGGCGCATCGCCATGATCGCCTTGATGATGCCCGCGACTCCGGCCGCCGCCTGGGTGTGGCCGATGTTGGACTTCACCGACCCCAGCAGTGCGGGCCGGTCGGCGGGTCGGTCCCGGCCGTACGTGGCGAGCAGCGCCTGTGCCTCGATCGGATCGCCGAGCGCCGTTCCTGTGCCGTGTGCCTCGATCACATCCACATCGGACGCTGACAGGCCCGCGTCCGCCAGCGCCTGCCGGACCACCTGCTCCTGGGAGCGGCCGTTGGGCGCGGTGAGGCCGTTGGAGGCGCCGTCCTGGTTGACCGCCGTGCCACGGATGACGGCCATCACCTGGTGGCCGTTGCGGTGGGCGTCCGACAGCCGCTCCACCAGGAGCATGCCGACGCCCTCCGCCATTCCGGTGCCATCGGCCCCGGCCGCGAACGCCTTGCACCGGCCGTCGCGGGCCAGCCCGCCCTGGCGGCTGAACTCGGTGAAGATTCCCGGCGTGTTGAGGACGGTGACGCCACCGGCCAGGGCCAGCGAGGACTCCCCCCGCCGCAGCGACTGCACCGCCAGGTGCAGGGCCACCAGCGATGACGAGCAGGCGGTGTCCAGGGTGATGGCGGGCCCGGTGAGCCCGAGCAGATAGGCGATTCGGCCGGAGGCGACACTGGCGGTCTTGCCGGTGAGGAGATAGCCGTCCACCGCCTCCGGCGCCTCGTGCAGCCGTGGCCCGTACTCCTGGTCCATGGTGCCGACGAACACACCGGTACGGGTGGCGCGCAGCGCGTCGGGCGCGATGCCCGCGCGCTCCAGCAGCTCCCAGGAGGTCTCCAGCAGCAGCCGCTGCTGGGGGTCCATCGCCAGGGCCTCACGCGGGGAGATGCCGAAGAAGCGGGCGTCGAAGTCCGTGGCCCCGTCGATGAATCCACCGCTCCGGGCGAAGCTGCTGCCGGTGCCCTCGGTGCCGTGCAGCCGTTCCAGATCCCAGTCGCGGTCGTCCGGGAACGGCGAGATGGCGTCCCGTCCGTCCGCCACCAGCCGCCACAGATCCTCCGGGGAGTGCACCCCACCGGGGAGGCGGCAGCTCATCGCGATGATGGCGATCGGCTCGTCGTCGGGGGCGGCCACCGCCGCGGGTGTGGAGGAAGGGCCGCCGGCGGTGAGGTGTTCCGCGAGCCTGGCCGGGGTCGGGTGGCTGAAGAGCGCGGCGGGGGTGAGGCGGGTGCCCAGCGCGGCGTTGACGCGGTTGCACAGCTCGCTGAGCGAGATCGAGTCGAAGCCGAGGTCCTTGAAGGTCCGTCCGGTGTCGAGTTCGGCCACCGTCGTATGTCCGAGGACGGCGGCGGCCTGGGCCCGTACTTGATGGGCCACATCAAGGCCCGGAGCACCCGCGGCCCCCGGGGTGGCCACGGTGTCGAACCAGTGGCGCCGCCGCTGGAAGACACGGCCCGGCAGCTCGGCCCGGCGGGCGCCGGTCCCGGCGAACAGCTTCCCCCAGTCGGGGGCGGCTCCACGCACCCACAGCTCGGCCAGCGAGAGCAGCAGCCGCCGCGTGCCGCCCTCGCCCCGGCGCAGGGTGCCGACGGCGAGGCCGCCCGTGTCCTGGACGGCGGTGGTGAGCACGGGGTGCGAACTGCTCTCCAGGAAGAGGGAGTTGCCGTCCGCGAGCAGATTCTGGACGGTGTCGTGGAAGCGGACCTGTTCGCGGAGGTTGCGGTACCAGTACTCGGCGTCCAGCGCCTCGCCCGCGATGGGGGCGGTGGTGACGGTCGAGTACATCGGTACGTCCCCGGCGCGCGGCGCGACCGGCGCCGCGAGCCGCAGGAACTCCTCGCGGATCGCCTCGACATGCGGGGTGTGCGAGGCATACGCCGTGGCCACCCGGCGATGGCGCAGCCCGGCGGCCTCCGCTCTGGCCGTGACCTCGGCCAGCCCCTCCGGGCCGCCCCCGACCACCGTCGCGCCGGGTCCGTTGACCGCGGCGATCCATACGTCGTCCCGGTCCGCGAACAGCTCGGCCGCCCGCTCCTCCGACGCGCCGATGGACGCGAGACCACCCCGGCCGATCAGCGCCCCCGCGATCCGGCTGCGTACGGCGATCAGCCGGGCACCGTCCTCCAGCGACAGCGCTCCGGCCACGCACGCGGCCGCGATCTCACCCTGCGAGTGGCCCACGACGGCCGACGGGACGATGCCGAACGAACGCCATACTCGCGTCAGCGAGACCATCACGGCCCAGAGCGTGGGCTGCAGCACATCCGCGCGCTCCAGCGCGGTGCCGTCCTCGGTGTCCCGCAGTACGTCGAGGAGGTCCCAGTCGGTGTGCGGGGCCAGGGCGCGGGCGCAGCGGTCGATGGATTCGGCGAACACGGGCGAGGCGTCGAGCAGTTCGGCGGCCATGCCCACCCACTGCGAGCCCTGCCCCGGGAACACGAACACCGGACCGGCGGCCGACTCGCCGGCCATCCCGTTGACCACATGGGCGGAGGGCTCGCCGGAGGCCAGCGCGTCCAGCCCGGCCAGGAACCCATCGCGGTCCCCGGCCACCACCACGGCACGGTGCTCCAGGGCCGTCCGGTGCTCGGCGAGCGACCATCCGATGTCGGCGGGGGAGACGTCGCCGTCCGCGGAACTGTCCGCGGAACCGCCCGCCGATCCACCCACCGATCCGCCTGCGGAACCGTCCACCGATCCGCCCGCCGCGAACGACCTCAACTGGGCGGCCTGCGCCCGCACCCCGTCCGGCGTCCGCCCCGAGATCACCCACGGCAGTACGTCACCGCCCCACGCGCCCGCGACGCCTTCGGCCGCACCCGTGGTGAGCGGGACCACCGGAGCCTGCTCCACGACGACATGGGCGTTGGTCCCGCCGACGCCGAAGGACGACACCCCCGCGATCAGCGGTGCGTCCGGGCGCGGCCACGCCGACAGCTCGGTCTGCACCCGCAGATTCCACTCCTCCAGCGGAATCGCGAGGTTGGGGGAGCGGAAGTTGAGGCTGGGCGGGAGATGCGCCGCCTTCAGGGAGAGCAGGACCTTGATCAGGCCGGTGATCCCCGCGGCCCCTTCCAGATGGCCCACGTTCGTCTTGGCGGACCCCACCAGCAGCGGACGGTCCTTCGTACGCGCCGCGCCGATCGCCTCGGCCAGCGCCGCCGCCTCGATGGGGTCGCCGACGGGTGTGCCGGTGCCGTGCAGTTCGACGTACTGCACCTCGTCGGGGCCGACCCCGGCAGCGGCGTACGCCCGGCGCAACACCTCCGCCTGGGCGGTCCGGCTGGGGGTGGTGAGGCTGTCCCCGCCGCCGTCGTTGTTGACCGCGCCGCCGCGCAGCACCCCATGGATCCGGTCGCCGTCGGCGAGCGCGCGGGCGAGGGGTTTGAGCAGCACCAGACCGCCGCCCTCGCCGCGGACGAAGCCGTTGGCGCGGGCGTCGAAGGTGTAGCACATGCCGTCGGGGGAGAGCCCGCCGAAGCGTGCGGCGCTCAGCGCGCCGTCGTACGCGAGATTGAGGTGGACCCCGCCCGCGAGCGCGGTGTCGCATTCGCCGTCGCGCAGGCTCTGGGCGGCGGTGTGCACCGCGACCAGCGAGGACGACTGGCCGGAGTCCACCACCATGCTGGGGCCGCGGGTGCCCAGCAGATAGGAGAGCCGGTTGGCGATCATGCCGCGCTGGAGGCCGGTCAGGGTGTGATGGGTGACCGCGGAGTCGCCGCCGTGCCGCCGTAGCAGCGTGGCGTAGTCGTCGTTGATGGCGCCGACGAACACCCCCGTCCGCCCTTGGGCGAGCCGGGCCGGTGTGAGGCTGGCGTCCTCCAGGGTTTCCCAGCCCAGTTCGAGCATCAGCCGCTGCTGGGGGTCCATGGCGGCGGCCTCGCGCGGCGATATGCCGAAGAAGTCGGCGTCGAAGTGGTCGACCTCGTCGAGGAAGGCGCCGAATTCCGTCCCGGCTTCGGCTTCGGCTCGGGCCCCGGATCCGCCGTCGGATTGACGCGGAGTCCATCGATCTTCCGGTACGGACGTGATCGCGTCCGTACCCTCGCTGAGCAGACGCCAGAATTCCTCGGGCGTCCGGGCCCCCGGTAAACGACAAGAGAAACCGATGACCGCTACCGAATCATGGACATCGTGATGCCATGGCAAATCGGCGACTGTGGACAACTAGGTACACTCCCCCGTGACCTGGTGACCTGACCCGTTTATCGCGCGTGAAAACAAAGATCAACTGTCGCGAAGGTACCTCAGCGTCCGGCGGGTGCGCAAGCATGTTCGGGAGCCGCTGCTCGGGTCATGTTCCCCTGGTCACAGGGTGGTTGAGGGCGGCCCTTTCGTTTTCAACGAAAGAAAAAATGGATGGCGCCCCGTGCGGGGATGGGCTACGGTTTCTCCGTTCCGTGCGGGCCGTGATGGTCCGTGTTGCCGTGCGTTGAGGAAAGCAGGAGGTGAGGACATTGATGACGGTCTCGGTGGCGAGCGCCGCTCGCGTTCAGGAGTTCCTCATTTCCACCCCTGCGGTCTCCGGCTGACACCTCTTCGGAGGCCGCCCTTCGAAGGGTTTCCTCCGTGTTCAGCACTTCTTCCGGCTCTTCCAGCTCTTCTGACTCCTCTGGCCTCTCTGGCCTCTCTGACTCCGCGTCTCCGTACTCCCTCGCCGCCTATGGCTGGGATGACGGCTGGGCGGAGACGTTCGCCCCGTACGCCGCACAGGGCGTGGTACCCGGCCGGGTGATCCGGGTGGACCGTGGCCAGTGCGATCTGGTCACGCCGAGCGGCCCGGCGCGGGCCGATACCGAGCTGGTGACACCGCGCGATCCGATGCGGATCGTGTGCACCGGCGACTGGGCCGCCGTGGACGCCGAGGGCGATCCGCGTTACGTCCGTACGCTGCTGCCACGCCGTACCGCCCTCGTACGGTCCACCTCCTCCAAGCGCTCGGACGGCCAGGTGCTGGCGGCCAACGTCGACCACGCCGTCATCGCCGTCTCCCTCGCCGCCGAGCTCGACCTGGGGCGGGTGGAGCGGTTCACCGCGCTGGCCTGGGAGAGCGGCGCCCAGCCGCTGCTCGTCCTCACCAAGGCCGATCTGGTGCCCGACCCGGACACCCTCGCCCATCTGGTGTCCGACACCGAGATGGCGGCGCCCGGTGTGCGGGTGCTGCCGGTCAGCTCCGCGGCGGGGGAGGGGCTGGAGGAGCTCGGCGCCCTGCTCGCCTCCGGCACCTCGGTGCTGCTCGGCCAGTCCGGCGCGGGCAAGTCCACGCTGGCGAACGCGCTGGTGGGCGAGGCCGTCCAGGACGTACGGGCGATCCGCGACAGCGACGGCAAGGGGCGGCACACCACGACCACCCGCGATCTGCTGCCCCTGCCCTCGGGCGGGGTGCTGATCGACACCCCGGGGCTGCGCGGGGTGGGGCTGTGGGACGCCGAGGGCGGCGTCTCACAGGCGTTCGCCGAGATCGAGGAGCTCGCCGAGCGGTGCCGCTTCCCCGACTGCGCCCACCAGGCCGAACCCGGGTGCGCGGTGCTCGCCGCGATCGGCGACGGCTCGCTGCCGGAGCGGCGGCTGGAGAGCTACCGCAAACTGCTCCGCGAGAACGAGCGGCTCGCGGCCCGTACGGACGCGCGGCTGCGCGCCGAGCTGCGGCGGGACTGGAAGCAGCGGCAGGCGCTCGGTCGGCACATGATGGAGCGCAAGCGGGGGCCGAGGCACGGGCGGTAGCGGTACGACCGGGGCCGAGGCGGGCCGAGCCAGGCCGGGGTGGGGCGGTGAGGCAGGGCCCTGCCCCGTCCGGCCCGGAGGCCACCGTGCCCCGTCCGGTCGGCCCCGGGGCCGACCCGGCCCGGCACGGCCCCCGGCAGCGCACCCCCCCGGGCGGCGCCCCCGGCCCCGCCACCCCGCCCCACCAGTTCACCCCACCCGGATGGATACCG
>NZ_JBHYVB010000036.1:12205-12996 GCF_042750115.1 Streptomyces sp. NPDC059455 | reverse complement strand
GGCGGGGGGGGGGGGGGGCTGCAGGGCCCCTCCCCGGCCGGCCCGGGCGCACCCGGCCCCCCGCCGGTGCGCCCGGGGCCCCCCCGGGCCCGGCCCCGGCCCCGGTCAGCTCACGCTCCGGGCCTTCGCCCCGGGCACGTCCTCCAGGCCCCAGCTGTACACCCAGCGCGGATGGATCCGGATGACCTCGTCGCTCAGCTGGGCGCCGAGGTCATGCGGCCCCGTGCGCCGCTCCGCCTCGCCGCGGATCTCCACCCCGCACACCATCCACGGCCGCTCGCTCACCAGGCTGTCGACGACCAGCGCCACCTTCGGATTCGTCCCGGTGTTGCGCCACTTCTTCGTCCTGCCCATGGCGTAGCCGCCGATGTCGACCGTGCCGTCCTCGTTGAGGAAGAACGCCACCGGGTTCGCCTGCGGCTGGCCCTGCGCGTCCACGGTGGCCAGCCGGCCGATCCGCTGCGATCTGAGGTAGCCCGCCTCGGGTTCGGTGAAAACAGTCATGTGATCACTGTCGCGCGGTCGCGCCCCCTACGCAGGGGACGCCCGGTCCCGGACCGGGGCCTCCCGGTGCCGGGAGCGCGCGGCCGAAACGCCGATTGGGGTGGCTGTGGGCGGTAACTCGACGCCACGATGACCCTGCGAGGCCCCCGGAGGCCCTGCGACGGTGATACGAACGAGAGAGCGGGTTGCGATGAATCAGGCCACGGACGAGTACGACGTCATCGTGCTGGGCGCGGCTCCGGGCTGCTCAACCGGATCGAGCCGTTCGCGGGCGAACTGGTCGCCGA
>NZ_JBHYVB010000036.1:0-12195 GCF_042750115.1 Streptomyces sp. NPDC059455 | reverse complement strand
ATGGCGTGTTGCTCGGGGTGGGGGGGGGGGCGCGGCGGCGTGTGCTGCGCCCACCCCCCCCCCCCCCCCCCGCCGGGCTCTCCACGGTGATCGTGGAGCGGGAGCTGGTCGGTGGTGAGTGTTCGTACTGGGCCTGCGTCCCCAGTAAGTCGCTGCTGCGCCCGGTGCTCGCGCGGGCCGAGGCACGCCAGGTGCCGGGGCTGCGGGAGGCGGTCGGGGGGCCGCTGGCGGCGGCCGATGTCTTCGCCCGCCGCGACAAGGAGGTCGGCAACTGGAAGGACGACGGTGCGCTCACCTGGCTGGAGTCGGCCGGGATCGACCTGGTGCGCGGCCATGGGCGGCTGGTCGGGCCGCGGCGGGTCACGGTGACGCCGCCGGACGGCTCCGGCGGCGAGGAGCGGACCCTCACCGCCCGCCACGCGGTGGCCGTCTGCACCGGCACCCGGGCCGCGCTGCCCGACATGCCCGGGATCGCCGAGGCCCGGCCCTGGACCAGCCGGGAGGCCACCAGCTCCGGCATGGTGCCGGAGCGGCTGATCATCGTGGGTGGTGGTGTGGTGGCCGCCGAGATGGCCACGGCCTGGTGCGGCCTCGGCTCGCGCGTCACCGTGCTGGTGCGCGGCTCCGGGCTGCTCAACCGGATCGAGCCGTTCGCGGGCGAACTGGTCGCCGAGACGCTGCGGGAGGCCGGGGCCGAGATCCGCACCGGTACATCGGTGAAGGGGCTCGCCCGGCCGGGCGGGGCGGAGGGACCGGTCACGGTGACCCTGGAGAGCGGGGAACAGATCGAGGCGGACGAGGTGCTCTTCGCCACCGGGCGCGCCCCGCACACCGCGGACGTGGGCCTCGAGACGGTGGGGCTCGAACCGGGCGGCTGGCTGACGGTCGACGAGACCTGCCGCGTGACGGACGTCCCCGACGGCTGGCTGTACGCGGCGGGCGACGTCAACCACCGAGCGCTCCTCACCCACCAGGGCAAATACCAGGCGCGCATCGCGGGCGCGGCGATCGGGGCACGCGCGCGGGGCGTCGAGCGGCTGGACACGAGCCGCTGGGGCGAGTACGCGACGACCGCGGACGAGGCGGCCGTACCGCAGGTCGTCTTCACCGACCCGGAGGTCGCCGCGGTCGGGCTGACCGCGGAGCAGGCCGAGGCCGAGGGCCGCAGCATCCGCGTCGTCGACTACGACATGGGCCAGGTCGAGGGCGCGGCCCTCTACGCGGACGGCTACCGCGGCCGCGCCCGCATGGTCGTCGACCTGGACCGGGGCCACCTGATCGGCGTCACCTTCGTGGGCCCCGGGGTCAGCGAACTGCTCCACTCGGCGACGGTGGCGGTAGCGGGCGAGGTCCCCATCAACCGCCTCTGGCACGCGGTGCCGTCATTCCCCACGATCAGCGAGATCTGGCTGCGGCTGCTGGAGGCGTACAGGGGGTGAGGGCGCGGGGCTGATGGGGCCGGGGCCGCCTGGTCGCCCTGGGCCCGGCCCGGGCCCCGGCTCCCGGCCCGGCCGCCCGCCCTCGGCTCGCGGGGTCCCACACCCTGCTCCTCGGGTTCGCCCCCGGCGGCGTTCACGCCTTACGCCGGGGCGAGCAGCGGGCTCGTCCCCGGCGCTCCGCCCCGGGCTCAGGGGCGGGCCGCCTGCAGGGCCGGGCTCCTGGGGCCAGCGGGTGAGCGCGCTCGCGTTTGCTTGAGCGGATCTTGGGCGGGCCTCGGGCCGGTCATCGCGTGGTGTTCCCATGGAGCCTCCCTGTGGACAATGTGGGGATGAGCCAGCAGGGCGACCGACGCCGTCATGAGGACGACTGGTGGGGCGAGTTGTACGACCCCCGTCGTGCCGACGCGGGGCCCGCGGCGGCCTCCGACTCCGTGGACGACCGGTTCGATTCGGCCTCCCGCACGCTCGCCGGCGACGAGGACGCCGGTAATCAGAGACCGGCCGCGGGCGCCCCCTGGGGCCCGCGGACGGGGGAGCCGGGCGGTGCCGCCCCGGGCTTCGACGCCGACGCCGGAGGTGGCCCGCAGGGGTGGCGATCTCCCGCCGACGAGGAGCCCGGTGCCACACTGCCCATCCAGGACCGCGCGGGGTCCGGTGCCGGGCCGGGACGTACGGGGCCGGGTGCTGCCGCATGGGGTGGCGCGGGCTCGGGGACCGAACAGGGCGACGAGGGGCCCGACGCCTCGCCCTCGCAGCGGGGTCATGCGGGGTCTGGGGCAACCCCGCCCTCCGACGGCCGCGAGGGCTCCGACGCGGGGCCGGGACGTACGGAACCGGGCGCCCCATGGGGTGGCGCGGGAGCCGGTGCCGCGCAGGGCGGCGCGGATCCCAGGGAGGCATCCGGCCGCCCGGATCCAAGCGACGCACCGGGACGTACCGGCCCGGCGAGCGCACCCGGACGTACCGACTCGGGAAGCGCGCCCGGACCCACGAGCCGGGGAAGCGCGCCGGGACCCGCGAACCCGGCGGGTGCGCCGGGACCCACGAGCCGGGGGAGCTCCCCCGGACCCGCAAACCCGGCGGGCGCACCTGGGCCCACAAACCCGTCGGGCACGCCCAGCCCCACGGGCCCGGCGGGCGCACCTGGGCCCACCAGTCAGGGAAGCGGGCCCAGACCCACGAGCCCGGCGGGCGGGCCCGAGCCCACCAGTCAGGGAAGCGGGCCCGGACCCGCCAGTCAGGGAAGCGGGCCCGGACCCGCCAGTCAGGGAAGCGGGCCCGGACTTACCGGTCCGGCGGGTGCGCCTGGCCCCATCGCCCCGGCCGCCGGCCCGCCCAGGCGCGCCGGGGTGTCCGGGCCGCCCTCGCCGTCCTCGGGGCCGCGTGGGGCCGGGGTGCCGCCTCCGCCGGAGGCCGCGCTTCAAGACGATCCGGCGCGGCCCTGGCGGGCCGCGGCGGCCTCGTATGTGGGGGACCAGCCGCCCATGTACGAGACCGAGCCGACCACGCTTCCCGTCACCGATCCGGAGGATCTCCGGGATGTGGTGCCCGACACCGTGTTGGAGGGCGCTCGGTACGGCACGCTGACGCTGCGGGCCGCGTCGTTGCGCGGGGACGCGGCCCGTTATCGGGGTGAGCTGCGGCGGGACGCGCTGCTCGCGGTGCGGTTCGGGACCGGGGACAGCGCCCTTCTCCTCGTGGCCGTGGCGAGCGGGCAGCGGGCGGCCCCGGGGGCGCACCGGGTGGCGCGTGAGCTGTGCGAGTGGATCGCCGGGGCGGTCGGCGGCAATCAGGCCCGGCTGACGGAGGACATCCACACCGCCAACCGCGGCGCCCTCAGTTCCGGGCTGCACCGGCTCACCGACCGTGCCTACGGGCGGCTGCGCGCCGGCGCGACCGTACGCGGCCTGGCCCCCGCCGACCACACCGCCTCGGTGCGCTGCCTCCTGCTCCCGGCGCATCCGGCCTGCCGTACCCGGGTGTTCTTCGGCGTCGGCGACGGCGGGCTCTTCCGGTTGCGGGACGGCGTCTGGCAGGACCTGGAACCCGACGGGGGCGAGCGGGACACCGTCGGCGGACCCGTCATCGGCTATGGGAGTGGTCGCCCGCCCGGCCGACGACCGGGCCATGACCCCGACCCCGACCCCGCCTCCGACCCCGGCCCCGACGCCACGCCGCCACCCGAGTCCGACGAGCCCGTCCACGGGCCCTTCCGGTTCCGTGCCTCCGTCGCCCGGCCGGGCGACACCCTGCTGCTGTGCAGCGCGGGCCTCGCCGAGCCCCTGCGCGGCGAGGCCGCCCTCGCCGATCGCCTGGCCGAACGCTGGGACACCGCGGAGGCACCGGGTCTCGCCGCGTTCCTCGCCGATGCCCAGACCGGGGTGAAGGGCTACGCCGACGACCGTACGGCGGCCGCCGTCTGGGAGGCGTAAGCGCGCCGTCCATGGGTTGATGGACGGAAGGTCAAGGTGGCGGACAAGCGTCACCCACCCCATCGACCCTGGACGACGAGAGGGATGAGGGCGCGCGATGGCCAAGCAGACCGTGGCGGAGCAATACGTGGACATCCTGGTGCGCACCGGTGTGCGGCGGTTGTACGGCGTGGTCGGCGACAGCCTCAACCCCGTGGTGGACGCGGTCCGCCGCAACGCCGCGATCGACTGGATCCAGGTGCGGCACGAGGAGACCGCCGCCTTCGCCGCCGGTGCCGAGGCGCAGCTCACCGGGTCCCTCGCCGCCTGTGCGGGCTCCTGCGGCCCCGGGCACGTCCATCTGATCAACGGGCTCTACGACGCCCACCGCTCGATGGCCCCGGTCATCGCGCTCGCCTCGCACATCCCCAGCAGCGAGATCGGCACCAGCTACTTCCAGGAGACCCACCCCGAGCGGCTGTTCCAGGAGTGCAGCCACTACTGCGAGCTGATCTCCCACCCCCAGCAGATGCCCCGCGTTCTGCAGACCGCCGTGCAGCACGCGATCGGCCGCAGCGGGGTCAGCGTGGTGGCACTCCCCGGCGATATCGCCGCCCGCCCGGCGCCCGAGCGCGCCGAGGAGCACGCCCTGGTGACGTCCCGGCCCACCGTGCGCCCGGGCGACGCGGAGATCGACCGGTTCGCCCGCATGGTCAACGAAGCGGAGCGGGTGACGCTCTTCTGCGGCCGGGGCTGTGCCGGGGCGCACGAGGAGGTGATGGCCTTCGCCGAACTGCTGAAGGCGCCGGTGGGGCACGCCCTGCGCGGCAAGGAGTGGATTCAGTACGACAACCCGTACGACGTCGGCATGAGCGGTCTGCTCGGCTACGGCGCGGCGTACGAGGCCACCCACGAATGCGATCTGCTGATCCTGCTGGGCACCGACTTCCCGTACGGCGCCTTCCTGCCCGCCGATGTGCGGACCGTGCAGGTGGACGTCCGCGCCGAACACCTGGGCCGCCGCTCCAAGCTGGACCTCGCCGTCTGGGGCGATGTCCGGGAGACGTTGAGCTGTCTGACGCCGAAGGTGCGCCCCAAGACCGACCGCCGCTTCCTCGACCGCATGCTGAAGAAGCACGCCGACGCGCTGGAGGGCGTGGTCAAGGCTTACACCCGCCGGGTCGACAAGCACATCCCGATCCACCCGGAGTTCGTGGCGTCGGTGCTGGACGAGGAGGCCGCCGAGGACGCGATCTTCACCGTGGACACCGGGATGTGCAATGTGTGGGCCGCCCGCTATCTGTCCCCCAACGGCCGCCGTCGGGTGATCGGCTCCTTCACCCACGGCTCGATGGCCAACGCGCTGCCGCAGGCGATCGGCGCCCAGTTCATGGACCGCCGCCGCCAGGTGATCTCGATGTCCGGCGACGGCGGATTCACCATGCTGATGGGCGACTTCCTCACCCTCGTCCAGTACGACCTGCCGGTGAAGGTGATCCTCTTCAACAACTCCGCGCTGGGCATGGTCGAGCTGGAGATGCTGGTCTCGGGCCTGCCCGCGCACGGCACGGGTTACCGCAACCCCGACTTCGCGCAGATCGCCCGCGCCGCCGGGGTGTACGGCGAGCGGGTGGAGAAGCCCAAGCGGCTGCGGTCCGCGCTGCGCGCCGCACTGCAGCACAAGGGGCCCGCGCTCCTGGACATCGTCACGGACCCCAACGCGCTGTCCATCCCGCCCAAGATCAAGGCGGAGATGGTGACCGGCTTCGCGCTCTCGGCCAGCAAGATGGTGCTGGACGGGGGCGTCGGCAAGATGGTCCAGATGGCCCGCTCGAACCTCCGGAACGTGCCGCGTCCCTGAGCAGGCCGTGGGTGGCCGGGGGCGGTAAGCCGCCCCCGGCCTCAGCCTCAGCCGCTCACCGGCCGCAGCCGCAGCGTGAGGATCTGGTGCGGGCGCAGTGCCAGGGTCAGCCCGCCAGGACCCGTGGCCGCCTCGTGCAGCGGGCGCTCCAGCAGGTCCGTCACCTCAGCCCCGAGCACCGGGAAGCCGGTGACCAGCGTGCCCGCCGCCCGGCCGCCCTGCGACTCGTACAGCCGCACCACCACATCGCCGCTGCGGTCCTCCGCGAGCTTGACCGACTCGATCGTGATCGCGGGGTTGTCCACGGACACCAGCGGCGCCCGTTCGGCCGGTCCGGTGAGGAGGGTGCGCAGCGGCAGGTTGAGGGCGAGCCCCTCGGCGACCGCCTCGGCGACGCCCGCGCCCGGCAGCAGGGCGTAGCGGAAGCGGTGGACGCCCAGGTCGGTCTCCGGGTCGGGGCTGTGCGGGGCGCGCAGCAGGGTGAGCCGCACGGTGGTGCCCAGCACCTCGCCCTCGTCCGCGCCCCCGTCCGTGCCCGCGCCCCTGTTGTGCGCCGTACGGGTCACATCGTGGCCGTATGTGGAGTCGTTGAGCACCGCCGCCCCGTACCCGGGTTCGGCGACCCGCAGCCAGCGGTGGGCGCAGATCTCGAACCGGGCCGCGTCCCAACTGGTGTTGGTGTGGGTGGCACGGTCCACATGGCCGAACTGGATCTCCGCGGTGGACACCTTGGCGTGGATGTCCAGCGGGAACGCCGCCTTGAGGACCTTCTCCGACTCCTGCCAGTCCACCTCGGTGGCGATGTCGAGGCGGCGGTTGCCCGCGGCCAGCGTCAGCTCCTGGGTGATGCGGGAGGCGCCGAAGGACCGTATGACCCGGACCGTGGCGCGCAGCGGGCCGGACTCGATCAGCTCCACGGACTCGGCGTCGGTCAGATCGGTGTGGCTGCGGAGGTAGTGCCGGTCGATGTCCCAGGCGTCCCAGTGGTTGGGGTGGTCGGGGTGGAGCTGGAGGAGGTTGCCGCGGGCGCCGGGGGCCAGCACCTCACGGCTCGCGTCCAGGTCGAGCACCGAGGTGAGCAGCCCCTCGGCGTCGATGGTCACCCGCAGCCGGTCGTTGTCCAGGACGATGGACTGGCCGTCGCTCAGGGCGGTCACCGGCGGTGCCCCATGGGGTGCGCCGCTGGCGGCGGCGGGCGCCTGCGGGGCGGCCCCCACGGGTGCCGCGCCCAGCCCGGCGACCCGCACCGCGACCGCCGTACGGCCCTCGTCCAGCGGCTGGACCGGGGCCCCGGACGGCAGGGCGGCCGCCGTCCGCGCGTCCAGGACGGCGATCTCCTCGCGTTCGTACGGCGAGGCGTTGAGCACGGCGGGCCCGCCGCCGCCCAGCGCGGCCACCGCCGCCGCGATGATCTCCTCCAGCTCGGCGAAGACCATCTCGTAGATGTCCCGCGCCTCGCGGTGCACCCAGGCGATGGACGAGCCGGGCAGGATGTCGTGGAACTGGTGCAGCAGCACCGTCTTCCAGATCCGGTCCAGCTCGTCGTACGGATAGGCGTAGCCGGGCGTGTGCAGCGCGGCGGCCGTGGCCCACAGCTCGGCCTCCCGCAGCAGATGCTCGCCGCGCCGGTTGCCCTGCTTGGTCTTGGCCTGGGTGGTGTACGTGGCCCGGTGCAGCTCCAGATACAGCTCGCCCGACCACACCGGCGCCTTGGCCCCGTACTCCCGCTCGGCCTCGGTGAAGAACGCCGAAGGTGGCTGGATCTCGACGGTCGGCGAGCCCTCCAGGGAGACGAGCCGCCGCGCCTTCTCCATCATCTCGCGGGTCGGGCCGCCACCGCCGTCGCCGTAGCCGAAGGGCACCAGCGAGCGCGTGGCCAGCCCCTTGTCGGCGAAATTCTTCTCGGCGTGGGCGAGTTCGGAGGCGCTGAACCGGGCGTTGTAGGTGTCCACCGGCGGGAAGTGGGTGAAGACCCGGGTGCCGTCGATGCCCTCCCACCAGAAGGTGTGGTGCGGCATCTTGTTGGCCTGGTTCCACGACAGCTTCTGGGTGAGGAACCACCTCACCCCCGCCAGCTTGGCGAGCTGCGGGAAGGCGGCCGTGTAGCCGAAGGAGTCCGGCAGCCAGATCTCCTCGGTGTCCACCCCCAGCTCCTCCAGGAAGAACCGCTTGCCGTGCACGATCTGCCGGGCCAGCGCCTCACCACCGGGCATGTTGGCGTCCGACTCGACCCACATCGAGCCCACCGGCGCCCAGTTGCCGTCCGCCACCGCCTTCTTGATCCGCTCCCAGATGTGCGGCTGGTGCTCCTTGACCCAGGCGTACTGCTGCGCCTGGGAGCAGGCGAAGACCAGCTCGGGGTACTCGCCCGCGAGCGCGGTGACATTGGCGAAGGTGCGGGACGCCTTGCGCACCGTCTCGCGCAGCGGCCACAGCCACGCCGAGTCGATATGGGCGTGCCCGGCCGCCGAGACCCGGTGCGCGCTGGAGTGCGCGGGACGGCCGAGGACGTCGGTCAGCTCGGCGCGGGCGGCGGCCGCGGTGCCGGGGACGTCGTGGAGGTCGAGCGCGTCCAGCGCGTTCTCCAGGGCGCGCAGGATCTCATGGCGGCGCGGCCGGTCCTCCGGCAGCTCGTGCATCAGCTCCGAGAGCACCTCGATGTCCAGGACCAGATGCCAGACGGTCTCGTCGAGGACGGCCAGCTCGGCCGAGGCGAAACGGTACAGCGGCTCGTTCCCGGCGGTCAGCACGTCGCCGAGCCGCGTCGGAACGAAGCCGTCGCGCAGCACGGACGGGTTGGCGGCGGCCTCCAGCAGCAGCCGTACGGGCTCGCCACCGGCCGCGGGGGCGGCGATCGGGATATGGCGGTTGCGCGGATGGATGCCCTTGATCGGCACCCCCTCCGCGTCGTACACCAGCCCCTCGGCCTGGAACCCCGGGGCGTCGTCGGTGAATCCGGGGTCGATGACGGCCTCCACCCGCCGCCCCGCCCAGCCCTCGGGCACCGCGCCCTCCAGCCGGAACCACCAGGTGGACCACGGGCTGCCCCAGTCCGTACCGGTGGTGAACGGCTCGTAGGCGCCCGCCAGCGCCTCCGCGACCGGCACCGGCTCACCGGGGGTGCGCCACGCGGAGAGGGTGAGCGGCACCCGGGCCGTGTACTGGGCGGGCCTGATGAACTGGCGCAGCGCGCGGTCCAGGCGCCCCTCCACCAGTGGTCGGTCGTCGTGCATCACGGCTCCTCGGTTCGAGCTCGGGGGATCACTCAGCGGATCACTCAGGGGATCACTCCCAACAGTTCCCTCGGTGTGTGGGGGGCCACACGCGGGCATGCATTTCCGTGAGCGTGTTCGACGACATTCGACGCTGGCCGCCGTCAGGGGGTGGCCGGGGCGGGGGAGGATGAAGCGTCAGCCTGTACGGCCGGGCCGTGGGCATGGATACGGTCGGCCGGATGCGAGGCCGAAGGCAGCGGAGGCCGTTCCGGAGGGTGTTCCGATGGAGCGTGGCCCGGTCCTGACCAAGCGATTGGCGCACGACGATCTCGCGGCGGTGGCGCGGGTCCGCGCGGAGCTGCGGGAGATGCTGCGGCACTGGGGAGGGCCCGGCCGGGCCGATCTCGCCGAGCTGCTCACCAGCGAGCTGGTGACCAACGCACTGGTGCACACCGACCGTGGTGCGCAGGTCACGGCCTCGTTGGGGGACGGGCCGGGCGCGCGCGTCACCGGGCGATTACGGGTGGAGGTGCGGGACTTCGTGTCCCGGCACCCGACGCTGCGCGACCGGCCCGCCGAGGACAGCACATCCGGGCGCGGACTGCTGCTGGTGCATACGCTCGCGGACGCCTGGGGCGTGCGGGCGCACGGGGTGGGCAAGGTCCTGTGGTTCGAACTCGAAGCCGAGGGCGTTCCGTAGCCGCGTCCATCGGCGCCTGGCGCGGACGTCGTGGCACGTGTCGGCGTCTGACGTCGTGGCGCGTTAGCGCGTTGCGCGGTACGGATCCGCCGGGCGGCGGGCGGGGATCCGTACCCCCGCCCTGGCCGCCGCCTCAGCCCCGCTCAGCCGAAGGCGCGCTCGATCTGCGCCAGCTTCTCCTCGAGGGAGTCCAGCCGCGGGATGGTGAGGGTGTCGTCCTCGGCCGTGAGGTCGATGGTGTGCGGACGGTCGGCCTCGGCGTCCTTGTCCTTCTCACCGAAGCCGAAGCTGAAATCCCGGTCGCGGTCCTTGTCCCGCTCACGGCCCAGGTCGCCGGTCGCGGACTCGGCGCCGCCCGCGGAGCGCAGGGCGGGCCGGGCGGAGGCGGCGGCCAGCTGGGCCTGCTCCGGGGCCCCGGCGGTCTCCAGCACCTTCTCGCCTATGGCAGGCTCCGAACTGAGCTGCCCGGCCGGCGGGGTGGCGGCGGTGACCTCCACCTGACGGCCGCCGCGGCGGCCCCACATCCGGTGCTGCCGGTTGATCGCCCGGATCCGGGCCCGGTCCAGCTTCTCCTGCTCGCGGCGGCGGGAGCGGTTGTGCTCCTTCTCGCGCCGGTCCTCGCGGACCTCCTCGACCGCCTCGTCCAGCGTCCGCACGCCCTCGAGCAGCATCAGCGACCAGGCGGCGAAGGTCTCGCGCGGAGCGCGAATCCAGCGGACGACGCGGATCTGCGGCAGCGGCCGGGGCACCAGGCCCTGCTCGCGCAGCGCAGCCCGGCGGGTCTGCTTCAGGGCCCGGTCGAACAGGACCGCCGCCGAGAGCGACATGCCCGCGAAGAACTGCGGGGCGCCCGCGTGGCCCATGCCGCGCGGCGCGTGCACCCAGTTGAACCAGGCCGCGGCGCCCGCGAACAGCCACACCAGCATGCGCGAGCCGAGCGCGGCGTCACCGTGGCTGGCCTCCCGCACCGCCAGCACCGAGCAGAACATCGCCGCGCCGTCGAGCCCGAACGGCACCAGGTACTCCCAGCCGTTGGTCAGCGCCAGGTTCTCCCGCCCGAAGCCCACCAGGCCCTGGAAGGAGAGCGCGGCGGCCACCCCGGCGCAGCAGAACAGCAGAACATAGGCGGCCATCCCGTAGACGGCCTCCTTACGGCGCCGACGTTCCTCGCTGCGCTCCCAGGAGTCGGTGATGACGCTCTCGTCCTTCTTCCGTCGGCCGCGCGCGAGGACAACCGCCGCCCCCACGACGCCGGCGAGCGCCACGACGACTGGCAGAACCAGCGATATGTCGGTCAGTCTCATCCGGTGCC
Source organism: Streptomyces sp. NPDC059455 (assembly GCF_042750115.1). Taxonomy (NCBI): domain Bacteria; kingdom Bacillati; phylum Actinomycetota; class Actinomycetes; order Kitasatosporales; family Streptomycetaceae; genus Streptomyces; species Streptomyces sp. NPDC059455. The sequence goes on along the minus strand of NZ_JBHYVB010000036.1, from coordinate 1,257 downwards.
CCTTGATTGGCTTCATGAAGTTCTGGCCGCAGTACGGCCTACCGCGCGCGACATCCTGGCGGAATCCTGCCGGGCCTCGAGCGGTTTTGGGACAAGAGGCCGCCAAGTAGGCGGGGGGACACGCGGATAGCTGCGATGCGATCCGAACACTCGCGCTGTGCAAGCGGCTTGATTCTATTCACGGAACCCGATCGCGGGTAATCCGACCGACCGGCTTGGCGGTCGGTCTACGGTCCGTGTACGAGACGCAACGTTACTACGACCTTAAATGATGTTTACGGGCTTTGCCCGGGGGCGGCCTCCGCATATCGTTTCGATGGGATGTCAGGAGGACCGGAGTGGAGCAGTCCGAAGCACAGGTGGCGATGGACCCGCTGCCCTCCTGCGGCGCGCCCGCGGCACGCAGGTCCCCGCGCCGGCACTCGGTGCGCGGCCAGATCCTGGACGCCCTGCGGGACGCGCTGGCCGGCGGTGAGCTGACCCCGGGCGAGGTGTACTCCGCGCCGGTGCTCGCCGAGCGCTTCGGCGTCTCTCCCACCCCCGTACGGGAGGCCATGCAGCAGCTCGCGGGCGAGGGCGCCGTCGAGGTGGTGCCCAACCGGGGCTTCCGGGTCGCCCGCCGCAGCGAGCGCGAGCTGGCCGAGCTCGCGGAGGTACGGGCGCTGCTGGAGGTTCCGGTGATGCTCAGCCTGGCGGAGGCGATCGCGCCCGAGCGCTGGGCCGGGCTGCGGCCCTTCGCCGAGGCGACGGCGGCGGCCGCCGTAAGGGGCGACCGGGCCGCCTATCTGGAGTCGGACCGCACCTTCCACCAGACGGTGCTCGGCTTGGCCGGAAACCAGCAGCTCGTGATCGTGGCCGACGATCTGCACCGCCGCGCCCAGTGGCCCCTGGCCTGCGGCCGTACCACCCGCGTCGCCGACCTCGTCGCCGACGCGAAGGAGCACATGGCGCTCCTCGACGCCCTGGCCGCCCGCGACCTCGACACGGTCGAATCCCTCACCAGGGCCCACTTCGTCCCGACGGTCTGAGGACTGGGGCCTGGGGTCTGGGGCCTGGGGCCTGGGGTCTGGGGCCTGGGGTCTGGGGCCTGGGGTCTGGGGTCTGGGGTCTGAGGGCTGATAGGGGGCGTCCGGCGGGTCTTGGCGCCTGCGGCGGGCTGTTCCCCTCCCTGCCCCTTCCCGACACCTGACGATCTGCGGCTCCGCCGCGTGGGGGGCTCCGCCCCAGACCCCAGACCCCGGGGCCCGGGGGGCGGGG
>NZ_JBHYVB010000035.1:29266-72179 GCF_042750115.1 Streptomyces sp. NPDC059455 | reverse complement strand
CCGCCGCCACCGACCGCGCGGTGCGCCGCACCGTGCGCGACGCATCGGGGCCGCTCGGCGAGGGCGAGGCGCCGCTGGTGAACGACTGCGCGTGCGGTGCGCTGCGCGAGGACGCCCGGCGCAACCGCGTGAACCCGCTGGACAAGGCCGGTATCACCTACATCACCTACATCGACTACAACGACACCGAGCTGCTGCGGAAGTTCATCTCCGACCGCGGCAAGATACGCAGCCGCCGGGTGACCCGGGTGACCGCGCGGCAGCAGCGCCAACTGGCCCGTGCCATCAAGAATGCGCGGGAGATGGCGCTGCTGCCGTACGGATCGCGCTAGCGCTTCACCGGCTCGGTGCTGTCGGCCGCGGTGTTCAGATCGCGGTCGAGGGTCTCCGGGGACATCCGGGTGGCGACGAGGCTGACCGCGGTGACCAGCGACATATAGATGGCGACCGGTATCCAGGAGCCGGAGAACGCGGTGAGGAGCGCGCTGCAGATCAGCGGGGCGACCCCGCCGCCGATCAGCGAGGAGAACTCCCGGCCCAGCGTGACGCCCGCGTAGCGGTAGCGCTTGCCGAACAGTTCGGGGAAGTAGCTCATCTGGACGCCGACCGAGCCGTGGCAGGCCAGGATGAAGCCGATGACGATGGCCACGGTGATCGCCACGTGTGAGCCGGTGTTCAGCGCGATGAAGGTCGGGGCCGGCAGCAGCACCAGCGCGGCGACGATGGTGGAGTACACCGGGCGCCGTCCGAGGCGGTCGGAGAGCGTGCCGAAGCAGATGGCCGCGAGACCGCCGCACAGGGCCCCGATCAGCAGCACCTGGGGGACGAAGTGCTTGTCGACGCCGACGCTGGACACCAGGTAGGAGGCCATGAAGACCTGGTACGTGTAGGACTGGGTGCTGATGCCGAAGTTCATGAACAGCGCCAGCAGCATGGGCTTCCGGCCGTGTTGGAAGACCTCCTTCACCGGTGAGGCGGGCCGCTCCCGTTGCTCCTTGAGCTCGGTGAAGACCGGGCTCTCGTCGAGCTTGCGGCGCAGTACCAGGGCGATCACGGTCACGAGGAGGCTGCTGCCGAAGATCAGCCGCCAGCCCCAGCTCATCAGGGCGTCGTCGGACAGGCGTTGGGCGAGGATCCAGGCCACCGCGCCCAGGGCGGTGCCCAGCGCGGCTCCGGTCATGACGAGGGAGGACAGTCTGCCGCGGCGTCCGGGGGCGGCGGTCTCGGTGAGCAGGGTGGCGCCGCCGGACTGCTCGGCCCCGGCCCCGAAGCCCTGCCCCATACGGCAGATGAGCAGCAGGATCGGGGCGAGCAGCCCCACCTCGTTGTAGGTGGGCAGCAGTCCGATGGCGAGGGTGGAGCCGCCCATCAGGAGCAGGGTCGCCACCAGCACCCACTTGCGGCCGAGGCGGTCGCCGTAGCGGGAGAAGAAGAGCCCGCCGAGCGGGCGGGCGGCGAAGCCCACGGCGTAGGTGCTGAAGCTGGCCAGGATGCCCACGGACGGTGAGGCGTTGGGGAAGAACAGGTCGCTGAAGATCAGGGCCGAGGCGGTGCCGTAGATGACGAAGTCGTACTGCTCGAGCGCGGTGCCGATGAGACCGGCCAGGGCGGCGCGGCGTACCGCGCGGGGGTCGGCGGGTGGTTCGGCGGGGGTGGAAGGGTCGGAGGGGGAGGTGGCCGACGATGGGGGACGCGCCGTGGCGGGGGTGTTGCTGTCCATGATCCATGCCTCCTTGAACGGATCGATGCAGCGGAGCGGTGGAGGGGAGGGCAGGCGAAGGGAGACGGGGAAGTGGGGAGGTAGGGGACGGGGTCAGCGGTGGGCGGGGGTCCGGAGGGCCCCGGCGGCGTCGGCTGCCGCGGCGGCGGGCCCGTGGCGGACGATGAGGTCGATCAGCTCGGCGACCCGGGCGGCGAAGTCGGAGTGGTCTCGCAGTCCGTCGCCGAGCAGTCCGCTGTCCAGGACGGCTTCGACGAAGGACGGCCCGGAGGCGGTGGCGCTCCGCCCGGCGATGGTGGCGAGCGTCTTCCGGGCCGGGTCCGCCATCGCGGTGGCGTGGGGGCCGGGGGAGAAGCCGGGGCGCGGTGCCACGCAGCACAGATACGCGGCGACGGTGAGCGCGAGGTGGTGGGGCATGCGTCCGGCCCGCAGGTGGAACAGGGCGGGTTCGGGGACCCGTTGGCGCAGTTTGACCGAGCCGTCGGAGCCGACCTGCCGGGTGCGGTGGCCCAGGGCGGTGTTGGCCCAGCGGTCGAAGAGCTGTCCGATGTAGTGGTCGAGGTCGATGTCGGTGGGCACGGTGAGGGTCGGCAGATAGTCGTCGTGGAGCACCGCGCGGGCGGCTTCGGCGATGAACGGCCGGGCGGTGGCGTCCGGGACGGTCTCCCGTCCGTCCAGTGCGCCGAGGTAGGCGATGAGGGAGTGGGTGCCGTTGAGCAGGCGCAGCTTCAGCAGTTCGTAGGGTTCGACGTCGTCGGTGAAGAGCGCCCCGCCGGTTTCCCAGCGGGGGCGTCCGGCGGCGAAGCGGTCCTCCATGACCCACATGCTGAAGGGTTCGGCCGGTACCGGGACGGTGTCGTGTACGCCGAGGTGGGTGGCGACGGCTTCGCGGTAGGTGTCGGTGGTGGCGGGGACGATGCGGTCGACCATGGAGTTGGGGAGAGTCACGGCGGATTCCAGCCAGGGCGTGAGGTCGTCGCGTTCGGCCGCCGGGAGGGCCTGGGTGAACTCGTGGACGAGCCGCCTGGTCTGGGCTCCGTTGCCGACGAGGTTGTCGCAGCTGAGCACGGTGACGGGCCGGGCGTGGGTGCGCATGCGGCGCTGGAGGCCGCGGACGATCTGGCCGATGGTGGTCCGTGGTGGCGTATCGCCGCGCAGGTCGGCCTGGACGGCGGGGGCGTCGAGGTCGAGGCCGCCGGTGCGCGGGGAGAAGGTGTAGCCGTGTTCGGTGACGGTCAGGGTGATGACGGCCGTGGCGGGGGCCGCGAGGGCGTCGAGGAGGTCGTCGGGCTGCTCGGTGGCCACCAGGGTGCCGGTGTGCACGGCGGGTACGGTGACGCGGGTGTCGTCGGGGGTGATCTCCACGACCGCGTAGGCCATCTCCTGGTCGCGCATCGCGCGTGCCACGGTGGCCGAGTGGCTGGCCACGCCGAGGATGCCCCACGGGCCGTCGGTGTGGCGCAGGGCGGCGGCGGTGTGGACGGCCTGGTGGGCGCGGTGGAAGTTGCCGAGGCCCAGGTGGACGATGCCGGTTTCGGCGGGCGGGTGGGGGAGGGTGAGGGCGGCCGCGGGGGTGGTGGTGCGGTTGAGGCGGGGGAGGGTGTGGGGCATCGGTGTCACCAGTCCGTCATCGAGCCGTCGAGCCGTCGCGCGACCGGCAGATAGGCGGGTTCGTAGGGGTGGCGGGCGGCGAGCTCCTCGTCGATCTCGACGCCGATGCCGGGTGCGTCGCCGGGGTGGAGGTGGCCGTCGGCGTAGGACCAGGCGTGCCGGAACACCTCGTGGACCAGGGGTTCGTAGCCCATGTACTCCTGGATGGCGAAGTTGGGGGTGGCCAGGCCGAGGTGGAGTGAGGCGCCGAGGGCGACGGGGGAGATGTCCGAGGGGCCGTGTGGTCCGAGCCGCACCTGCCAGAGGTCGGCGAGGGTGGCGATGCGCCGTAGATGGCTGATGCCGCCCGCGTGGCTCACACAGGTGCGGATGAAGTCGACCAGTTGCTCGGTGATCAGCGTCTGGCACTCCCAGACGGTGTTGAACACCTCGCCGATGGCCAGCGGGACGGTGGTGTGGTGGCGGATGTGCCGCAGTACCTCCTGGTTTTCGGCGGGGGTGACGTCCTCCAGCCAGAAGAGGTCCGCCGGTTCCAGGGCGCGGCCGAGCCGGGCGGCCTCGCCGGGGGTGAGCCGGTGGTGGGTGTCGTGGAGCAGTTTCAGCTCGGGGCCCACGTGTTCGCGTACCCGGGTGAGGACGCGGGGGATGTGGCGGAGGTAGGCGTCGGTGTCCCAGGTCTCCTCGACGGGGGCGGCGCCCCGGTCGGCCGGTTCGTATCCGGTGCCGGTCCTGCTGACGCCGTAGACCATCTCCAGGCCGGGGACGCCGCTCTGGGCCCGTACGGCGCGGAAGCCGCGGTCCCGCTGTGCCTCGATGGACTCCAGCAGCTGGGGGAGGTCCCAGCCGGTGGCGTGGGTGTAGGCGAGGATCCGGTCGCGGACCGCGCCGCCCAGCAGCTGGTAGACGGGCTGTCCGGTGGTCTTGCCCTTGATGTCCCACAGCGCGATGTCCACCGCGCCGATGGCGGTCATGGTCACCGGTCCGCGCCGCCAGTAGCCCCCGCGGTAGAGGTACTGCCAGGTGTCCTCGATGCGGGCCGGGTCGCGGCCGATGAGGAGGGGGGCCAGGTGGTCGCGCAGATAGGAGGCGACGGCGAGTTCGCGGCCGTTGAGGGTGGCGTCGCCCCAGCCGGTGACGCCGTCCGCGGTGGTGATCTTGAGGAGGACGAAGTTGCGGCCCGGGCTGGTGACGAGGACGTCGACGGCGGTGATGGTGTCGGTCGTCGTCACGGGGTCACCGCCACCACGTTGTGGAGCGGTTCGCCCGCGGCGAGCCGGCGGATATTGGCGGTGATGTCGGCGGTGCGGTGGACGAAGGTCTGGCGGGTGAGGCCAGAGGAGTGAGGGGTCATCAGCACGTTGTCCAGCGTGTCGAAGGGGTGCTTGCCGGGGGCGGCGGTGTGCCCGTCGGCCGGGTAGCGGTACCAGACGTCGATCGCGGCGCCGCCGATGGTGCGGTCGCTCAGCGCCTCGTACAGCGCGTCCTCGTCCACGACGGGGCCACGGCCGACGTTGACGAGGACCGCGTCCGGGCGCATCCGGGACAGTTCGGCCGCGCCGATCAGCCCGGTGGTGTCCTCGGTGAGCGGCACGGACACCACTACGACGTCGGAGCTCTCCAGCAGGGCGTCGAGGTCCTTGACGGTCCCGGCCCACAGCAGTCCGTGGGCGGCCGCGTCCACGTCCCCGCTCCGGGTGACGGCGATGCCCCGCGCGCCGAACGCCTGGAACAGCCGCCGGCAGCGGGCCCCGATGTGCCCGAAGCCGACGAACCCCACGGTGGCGGCGGTCAGGTCCGCCGCCCACGGGGCCCGTGGGTCATGGGCGGGGGAGTCCCAGTGCGCTTCCCGGCGCAGCGCGGTGTGCTGGCGCAGAAAGCCTCGGCGCATCAGGATCGTGGCGGACACGATGTATTCGGCGATGGCGTTCTCGTGGTGGAAGGTGTTGGCCACCTGGGTGCCCGGCGCCAGCGCGGCGATGTCGATGTTGTCCGTTCCGGCTCCGGCCGCGTGGACCAGCCGGAGCCGGGTGGCGGCCGCGGCCATGGTGGCGGTGCACCGGCCCGAGACGAGGACGTCCGCGTCCGCCATGGCGGCTTCGACCGCCTCGGTGTGCCGGGGGTCGGGCCAGTGGACGACCGTGCCGTGGGGGACGGCGGCCTCGAACTCGGCGCGCAGCGGGGCGAGATTGGGGTCGGCGACCACCACGGTCAGGGGGCCGGCGGTCATGAGGCGTCCTTGGTGGCGGGGATGGCGGGGCCAGCGGGCGCGCCGGGCGCCGTGGCCGTGGCGGGCGCGGTGGTCGTGGCGGGCCGGTGCCGTGGCGTGTGGGTGGTGGCGGGGCCGGTGGAGTCGCGCACGATGAGCTGCGTGGGCAGCCGGTGGGTACGCGGAATCTGCCGCTCGCCCGCGAGGACCTGCCCCAGCATCTGCAGGCTGAGCGCCCCGGCGCGGGCCATCGGCACGGCGACGCTGGTCAGGGAGGGCTGGGACACCTCGGCGAAGGGGATGTCGTCGAACCCGATGACACTGAGGTCCCCGGGCACGCTCAGCCCCAGCGCCCGCGCGCCGGTCAGCACGCCGAACGCCATCAGGTCGTTGTGGGCGATGACGGCGGAGGCGCCCGAGGCCATGACGCTCGCCGCGGCGGCGGTGCCGCCCGCCACCGTCTCGGACTGCCAGCCCAGCAACTCCAGCTCCAGTCCGGCGCGTTCGGTCTCGGCGCGGATGAGGTCGGCGCGGTGGGCGTTGGACCAGGAGCGCCGCATGCCCTGGACGTAGGCGATCCGCCGGTGCCCGAGGGCGGCGAGGTACTCCACGGCCTGGCGCATGCCGTGGGCGGCGTCGGCGAGTACACAGTCGGTGCCGGACGTTTCGCGGTTGACCAGCACGGCGGGGGTACGGCCGCAGATGTCGAGCACATCGTCCGCGTCCAGCCGGGGAGAGCATACGACCAGGCCGTCCGCCCGCTCCCTCAGATGTGCGAGGACCTCGCGCTCACGGTCCGGGTCGAGGTCGGTGTCGGCGAGGACGACGGTCTGCCTGCGGTGCCGGCACTCGCCCTGTGCGGCCTTGACGAAGGCCCCGAAGACGGGGTTGGCGATATCGGGGACGACGAGCGCGACGGTGGCGGTCTCGGCTCGGGACGCGGTGGTGCTCTCGGTGGTGCGCGCCACGGGTGGTTCGTACCCCAGCTCCTGCGCCACGGTGAGCACCTTGCGCAGGGTCTGGGGGCCGAGTCGGCCGGGGTCGCTGAACGCCCGGGACGCCGTGGACAGTGCGACATTGGCGCCCTTGGCGACATCGGTCAGGGTGGGGGCCATGGCAGCCCGTTACCGGTGTGACGAGGTGGGGTGGATGAACGGCATGTGGCATGGTCTTCACCGTTGCGCAACCTTGTCAATGCTTGCCAAAACATTGGCAAGACCGGTCGGCGCCGAAGCTTTCCGCGGTCCGGGGCGGCCTTTCGCGGTCCGGCGAAGTCTTCCCCGGCTCAATGGGTGCACGAGTGTGCGCATATGCACATGGTGACGGTATGGAGTCCCATCACCACGGACATCGGCACCACCACCGCCGGCACCGGCTCGCGCATCTGCTGAAACCGCACTCCCACGAGTCGCCGCAGAAAGTCGACTCCGCGGTGGAGTCCTCGGCCGAGGGCATGCGCGCCCTGTGGCTCTCCCTCGCCGTCCTCGGCGCCACCGCGGTCCTCCAGGCCGTGGTCGTCGTGGTGTCCGGCTCGGTGGCGCCGCTGGGCGACACCGTCCACAACGCCGCCGACGCGCTGACCGCGCTGCCGCTCGGCGTGGCGTTCGTCCTGGGCCGCCGCGCGGCGAACCGCCGGTTCACCTACGGCTACGGCCGGGCGGAGGACCTGGCCGGGATCGCCTCACTGGCCGTGCTGCTGGGCGCGGGCGGCGCGGCGCTCGGCTGGCAGCCCGCGGACCCGATCGTCGGCCTGGCCATCACCGCCGCCATCCTGCTCGTCCTCAAGGACGCGGCCCGCGAGGTGTTGCGGCGGCTGATGGACTCCGTCGACCCGGCGGTGATCGACGCGGGCGAGGCCGCCCTGTGCGAGGTCCCCCGAGTGCGGGGCCGAACACGCCCTCCTCCACGCGGTGCCCCGGCTGACCGCCGCCCTGGTGCACACCGACCCCCGGGCCGGGCGCGGAGAACCCGCATCGCCTGCTGGCCCACCACGCCGTATGACTGGCCGACCACGCCATGTGAGGAGATCCCGCGAGCGTGCTCCGCGGAGGCTCAGTCGTGCGGCGGGGCCCCGGTGACCATGTGGTCCGCGTGGTTGACGGCCTCGGTGACCAGTCGGCGCAGATGGCCGTCGTGGAGGGAGTACACCGAGCGGCGGCCCTCCTTGCGCACCCGGACCAGCCCGGCCAGCCGGAGCTTGGCCAGATGCTGGCTCACCGCCGGGCGGGCCGCCCCGCTGGCCTCGGTGAGGGTGTTGACATCGGCCTCGCCCCGGGCGAGGGACCACACCAGATGCAGCCGGGTCGGGTCGGACAGCAGCGAGAAGACATTGGCGGCCGTGGCGAACTGCGCCGCGCCGCTGGGATGCGTATGCGACCGGGTCGCAGTTGAGGAGGGTTCGCTGACCGGCATGCCCCCATCGTAGAGCGGCGGGCGAAGGGCGGACCCCGCCCGGCCCGCACGGTGTCGAACGGAAGGCCGGCGGCATCGTGGCCGGTGGCCGAACCCCGGCACCATACTGGAGCACATGCACTTCGCCGTCTCCCGCCAATTCCGGCCGCCGCGCCCCCTCGGGCCGCTCACCGGCTCACACCCGCGTCGCCGGACCATGTACGGCCTCGGGACGGGCCGGCGCTGAGCGATGGGGGACACGGTGAACACCCCCGCCGGGCCGGGGGAGTTGCGGCGGCGCCTGGGGGTCTTCGACGCGGTCGTGGTCGGCCTGGGGTCGATGATCGGCGCGGGCATCTTCGGGGCGCTGGGGCCCGCGGCGCGGGAGGCGGGGACGGGGCTGCTGCTCGGCCTGGTGGCCGCCGGGGTGGTCGCGTACTGCAACGCCACCTCCTCCGCGCGGCTGGCCGCCCGCTATCCGCGGTCCGGTGGCACCTATGTCTACGGACGTGAGCGGCTGGGCGACTTCTGGGGGTATCTGGCCGGCTGGGGGTTCGTGGTCGGCAAGACCGCCTCCTGCGCGGCCATGGCCCTGACCGTCGGCTCCTACGTCTGGCCCGCCCAGGCACACGCGGTGGCGGTGGCGGCCGTGGTGGCGCTGACGGCCGTCAACTACGTGGGGGTGCACAAGGCCGCCTGGCTGACCCGGGCGATCGTGGCCGTCGTGCTCGCGGTCCTGGCCGCCGTGGTCGTCGCCCTCCTCACCTCCGGGGAGGCGGCCGCCGCACGGCTGGAGATCGGCGGCGACGCCACCCTCGGCGGGGTGCTGCGCGCGGGCGGCCTGCTGTTCTTCGCCTTCGCCGGATACGCCCGTATCGCCACCCTCGGCGAGGAGGTCCGCGACCCGGCGCGCACCATCCCCCGTGCCATCCCCCTCGCGCTCGGCATCACCCTGGCCGTCTACGCGGCGGTCGCGGTCGCGACGCTGACCGTGCTGGGCAGCGGCGGACTGGGGGCGGCGGGCGCCCCGCTGGCCGACGCCGTGCGCGCCGCCGGGCTCCCGGGGCTGTCGCCGGTGGTGCGGGCGGGCGCCGCGGTGGCCGCGCTGGGGTCGCTGCTCGCGCTGATCCTGGGCGTCTCACGGACCACCCTGGCCATGGCCCGCGACCGGCACCTTCCGTCCGCGCTGGCCGCCGTGCACCCCCGGTTCGCGGTGCCGCACCGCGCCGAGCTGGCCGTGGGCGCGGTGGTGGCGGTTCTGGCGGCGACGGCGGATCTGCGCGGTGCGATCGGGTTCTCCTCGTTCGGGGTGCTGGCCTACTACGCCGTCGCCAACGCCTCCGCCTGGACCCTCACCCCCACCGAGGGCCGCCCACCGCGGATCGTGCCGGGGCTCGGGCTGGCCGGCTGCCTGCTGCTGGCCTTCGCCCTGCCCGTCTCCTCGGTGGTCTCCGGCGCGGCGGTGCTGGCCCTGGGCGCCGCGGCCTACGGGGTGCGGCGCGCGACGGCCGCGTAGGCAGCCCACCGCGGCGGAACGCGCCGCCGACACAAGATCATCGAACTGGCCGGTTCGCGCTCCGCCGTCGAGTTCATCGGCCGCCCCACCGACGCCCCCCGCCGCCCGCTGCCCCCACAACACCCTCGCCCGCGGCAAAATCCAGTGGGCACCGGTCGCCCCCGCCGGCGAGGGGCCGGCCCGCACCATCGAGCTGGTTCCGGCGCCAGGCCGCCTGCCCCCCTCTCACAACCCTCACCGTCATGGTCATGGCCGTGGTCATCGGTCATGGGCGATGGCCTGCCCCTCCTCCCGTCGGGGCGCGTCGTCCGGCCGCTGCCGGTCCACGCGCCGGGCGGCCTCCTCGACCCACGGCGGCAGCGGCCGCCGCTGCCACAGCGCGGTCGGCAGCCGGGCGAGCAGACCGCCCAGCGCGGCCCGCGCCACCGGGTCCCGCCCTGCCTCGGTGAGCAGCCCGGCGGTGCGCCGGGCGGCGAGCGGCAGCGGGCGGCGCAGCCAGCAGCCGATCAGCTCGTTGCGCCGCATCACGGCGGTGTGCTCGTCGTCGCGCGATGAGGGGCCCGGATCGTGGTGGGCGACCACCTCGGGGCAGTACGAGACGCCCCAGCCCATCGCGGCGAGGTCATAGGCGAGCAGGGTCTCCTCGCCGCCGAAGAAGATCAGCGGATGGAAGCCGCCCACCTCCAGGAAGGCGCCGCGGCGCACCACCGCCCCGCGGGCGAGAAAGCCGAACACCTCGCGGCCGGGAAGGTCCTCGGCCCGGCCCACGGGGGAGGCGGCGAGTGTGGCGTTGAGCGGATCGGGCCGCTCCGCCGCGCCGACCAGCACCTGGGCCGCCAGCAGCCCCAGCCGCGGATGGCCGTTCAGCAGGGTGGCCGCCCGTGCCAGGGCGCCGGGCCGCCACCAGGAGTCGTCGTCGCTGAAGGCCACGTAGGGCGTGCCGATGGCGCGTACGCCGTCGTTGCGGGCGAGCGCGCCGCGGTTGGCCCCCAGCGCCAGGACTCGCACCTGGGGAAAGCGCTCGGCGACCATGGGCCGGGTGTGGTCCGTCGAGCCGTTGTCCACGACCACGACCGGTGGCCGCTCCGGCAGGGCGGTGAGGTGTTCCAGAGCGGTGGCGAGTCCTTCGGCGCGGTCGCGGGTGGCGAGGACCACGCCCACGGAGGGGCCTGGCGCGTTCACGGCCACCAGGTACCCGGTGCCCCGGCCGCTATGCGGTACGCCGACCCGCCGGGCCCTTATGCGATGCGCGCACGGTCGTCCATACCGGCGCACCGCCGTTGAGAGTGATCTATGTCATGTTCGACACCGTCGTCCCGCGGGTACGTTGCTGACAGCTATCGCGCAAGAGGAGCGGCTCGTTTGTCCCTGGACCTGTCATCCGTCATAGCGGCGACCACGCATTGGCTGATCAGGGCCTATCCGGCGGCCGACGGTGCGATGAACACCGCGCTCGCAGAGGCGCAGGCACGACAGGCCGTGACCGTCGCCGCGTGGCTGCGCTACCCGACCACCACCCACGCCGCCCTGGTGACCATGGCCGGACCGGGCGGTTCCTACCGGCTGGACTGGCTCGTGGACGCGGAGCCCTATGAGATTCGCGGCCCCGACGGCGTCTGGCGCACCTGGGTGGACGAGGTCGTGGCCAGTTGGGCGGCGGCCCTGCTCACCTGCTCCACCCTGGCGTCCGAGGCCGTGGCGGCGCTCGCCGACTGTGATCACGCCGCCGGGTCCCCCGGGGAGTTCCGGCGGCTCACCGAGCCCGACGCCCACGACTGGCAGGCCGCGCCGCTGATGCGCCATCCGGACCTGATGGCGTGCGTCGTGGAGCTGCACCGTCCCCAGCTGCTGGAACGTCTGCGGCGGCTGCCCAGCGACGACCAGACGCCCACCAGCGCGGCCTGACGGCGCCGGCACACTACGGGCGGCCTGTCACGTCACAGCGCCCGGAGCTCCCCTTGGCCCAGCGGGCTCCCCCTCACCGGTGGCAGCGGCCGCTGTGACCGGCCGAGGGAGGAGTGGAGGGAGTCATGTTCCGGCCACAGCCTCCCGCGGCTCCGTCCGGCCGGGGCCGAACATCGTGGCGGCCGCGCCCTCGTGCAGCGACTTCAGCGTCGCGCGCTGCCGCCGCGCCCGGTTCAGCAGCTCGATGAGCCGATCGGGGTCCAGCCTGGGGTCCTCGTCGGCCGCGGCCAGCAGCGCGTGCCACAGCAGCGCCTTGCCCTCCACTCCGATCCGCAGCGACTCCAGCTCGAGGACCGTGCTGAGCCCCGAACGTCGCCGCAGCCGGCCGTTGGGCTTCAGCCGCCCGGCCTTCTCGCCCAGCCAGCCCCCGTAGACCTTGTAGCGGCGGACGGGCACCTCGAGGTCGGCCATGACGGTCAGGAGCGCCTGGCGGTCCTCCATGATCTGCGCGGCCACGTCCTCCAGGTCGCCGCCGAAGGGCGACTCCCGGTGCTCGCGGGCCGTCCGGCCGGCCAGCTGCACTCCGGCCGTCGCCCCGGCCAGGTGGTCGTTGAGGTAGATGCCGAGCATGCGGGGGGATGTCGATGTCCTGGGCTCGCTCATGATCGTCCTTTGGGATTCGGCACGGTCGTATCGGGCCACGCGCCGGTCGTACCGAGCCCGGCCGTATCGGGCCACGCGCCCCACTGAGTGCCCAGCCCCGGTCGCCTCAACCAGTCCCCGCGCCCCGTCGTCATCACGGCAGCGCTGCCTCAGCCCTCCGGAGCCACCCGCTGCCGGTAGTGCGGGCACCGGGTGAGGTCGTCGTGCTCACAGCCGAGGGCGCATTCGACGAGCGCCAGCGAGTCCCGCGCGGCGGCGATGCGGGAGCGGAGTGTCTCCGCCTCGCGCCGCAGGATGTCCCGGCGGGCGGCCGGCTCGGTGGTGGCGGTAAGGGCGCGGATGGTGTCCAGGCCGAGCCCGGCTTCCTTGGCGCGCAGGATGACGGCCACCCTGATGAGGTCGGCCTCGCCGTAGCGGCGGCGCCCCGCGGTGTCGCGCGCGGGGTGCAGCAGGCCCACGGTCTCCCAGTGCCGCAGCACATGAGTGGCCAGCCCGAACCGTTGCGCGACCTCACCGATGGCCATGGCCGCCATGGCGCCGCTTGACTTCATGCCGACATTAAGTCGCAGTCTCGCGGTCATGTCCAAGGAGAAGCACAGCGAGCGGGACGTACGGGAAGGGGCCACCGATGCCCTCATCGCGCGGTTGGACCGCGCCGAGCGGTCGCCCGCGGCCGGACGGTTGCGCGCCAGGACCTACGAACTCCTGGCGATCGAGCCGGGCACCCGCGTGGTCGACGTGGGCTGCGGCGCCGGGCGGGCCGTGGCCGAACTGGCCGGGCGCGGGGCGCGGGTGACGGGTGTGGACGCCGACGAGCGGATGGTCGCCGTGGCCCGCGAGCGGTGGCCCGGCGCCGACTTCCGGGTCGCGGACGTGGGCCGCCTGCCGTTCGGCGACGCCATGGTGCACGGCTATCGGGCCGACAAGGTCCTCCATGAACTCCCCGACCCGGCGGGGGCGTTGGCCGAGGCCCGCCGGGTGCTCGCGCCGGGTGGGCGGGTGGTGCTGGTGGGCCAGGACTGGGAGGCGCTGGTCGTGGACGCCGACGACGCGGCCCTGACCACCACCGTCGTGCGCGCCCGCGCGAGTCTCCTCCCCTCGCCCCGCGCCGCACGCGGCCAGCGCGGTCTGCTGCTGGACGCCGGGCTGTGCGACGTCATCGCGGAGGCGCACACCACGGTTCTCACCGGGCCCGAGACGCTGCCGTTGCTCACCGGCCTGGCCGAGGCCGCGTGCGCGGCCGGTGCGATCACCCGGGACCAGGCCGCGGCGTGGTGTGCCGAACAGCGCGAACGCGCCCGCGCCGACCGGCTCTTCCTCGCCGTGCCCCTGTTCCTGGCGGCCGGTACGGCAAGGTGAACGGGCCCATGAGCACGGGCCGGAAGCCGATCGCTCAGGCCCCCACGACCCCGTCCACGCCCTCGCGCAGGAAGTCCGCGTGCCCGTTGTGGCGGCCGTACTCCAGCAGCACATGGACCAGCACCATCCGCAGCGACACCGCCTCGTCCCACCGGGGCTGATGGCCCGCCAGGTCGAGCGACTCCGCCTCCCGCTCGATCCGGCGGGAGGTCTCGACCTCCGCCTCCCAGGCCGCGAACGCCTCGGCTCCGGTCGCCTCGCTCACGTCGTACGCCGCCTGGAAGTCGATCACCGGGGACCAGACCATCGGCGCGTCGTTGTCCTCGAACACCCGCCGGAACCAGGCCCGTTCCACCTCGGCCATGTGCCGCACCAGGCCCAGCAGCGTCAGCGTCGAGGGCGGCATCGACCGTTGCCGCAGCTCCTCGTCCGTCAGCCCCTCGCACTTCATGGCGAGCGTCGCCCGCTGGTAGTCCAGGAAGGCGCGCAGGGTTTCGCGTTCGTCGCCGAAGTGGGGCGGTTCCGGGCGGCTGTCGGCGGTCATGGTCGTTCGTCCTCCTCGACGGCTGGGCGGGTCCCTGGGTGGCGCTGTTCGGCCTCATAGGACCACGGCCGCCGGGACCCGCCCGCACCGGGGCCATGGCCGAAACGCCGAGCAGGGCTCCCCGGCCCGGATCCGCCCCGGGCCGGGGGAGGTGGTCAGTCCTCGTCCTCCTCGTCCTCGAAGGCGTCGCCGATCTCGTCGACGACCTCCGCGGCGACCATTCCTCCGACGACGCCGACCGCGACACCCGCCGCGACGCCTCCGACGACCGCCGCGGTGCTCGGGCCGGAGCGCCGCCCGCCGTCGTGGTGTCCATCGTGCTCACCGTGGCCGTACGAGCCGTGGGCGCCGTGGGCGCCGTGGGCGCCGTGCGAGCCGTAAGAGCCATAGGTGGCGCGCCGCTCGACGAGCCGGCGGATCCAGGCGTCGACCTCGGTGTTCCAGTCGTGGTGCTCGACGCCCTCATGGCCGACGGTGAAGAGGGTGAGGGCGTCCTCCCCCGAGGAGAAGAGCCCGCCGCGCTTGTCGGCCTCCAGGACGACGTCCATGCCACCCGGGGTCGCCAGGAACGTCACCTCCAGCTCGTTGATGGCGTGGGCGTACTGGGGAGCCGGGGTGAGCTCGATCTCCTGGTAGAACGGCAGCCGCTGCCCGGTGCCGCCCACATGCCCCAGCTCCAGATCGGCGGACTTGAAGCCGAAGCCGAGCTGCCCCAGCGCTTCCAGAATGGCCTCCTGGACCGGTAGCGGGCCCACGGTCAGCTGGTCGAGGTCGCCCTTGTCCTTCGCGCCCGCGACCTCCAGCCCGGTGCGGACGCCGAGGATGATGCCCAGCGGCTGCCCGTACAGTTCGGTGATCGGCGTCTCCCAGGGGAGGTGGGCCGTGAACGGGAGGCTGCGGTGCTCGCCCTCGGCGAGCCGGAAGCCGCCGCCGACGGTGAAGCGGTCGAAGAGGACGACTCCCTCCCGTTCCTCGTCGCCGTGCTCGTCCTCCACCCGGGCCACGAGCTCCAGGGTGATCTGCTCGATCTCGAAGTCCGCCGTGCCTCCCCGGAGATGGACCTGACCGGTCAGCGGCCCGCCGGGGTGTACCGGGCCGGGGTCCAGCACCGTGTCCACGGTGGGTCCGCCGACACCGAGCGAGCCGAGCAGTCGTTTGAACACCATCGGGGCGTCCACTCCTTCAATGTGCGTACTGTCGCGTGTGCGTGGGGGTTACGGGCGCGTGCGGTGGACGGCGGTGGAGGACGGCGGTCGGGCGACAGCGGGCCGTGCGCCGCGGAACGTTCGCGGCCGGTGGCACGTTCACCGTGTGTCCTCCCTCCGTGCTTCTACATGCATGTAGAGCATAGGGGTGTGCGCCGCGTCGAGACGGCCCATCCTGGCGCGTTGACGGCGGAAGTCCGAAAATGATCACTCGCGGGGCCGTGCCGAGCGCCCTTCAGGTGAGGCCTCCAGATGAGGCGTCGCCGCGCAAGGTGCCGGCCACCGCGTCCGCGAAGGCCCGGGCCAGCGGCGGGAGCGCGTCCCAGCGGCGTGCGGCCCAGCCGACGGGCAGCGGCGGCAGCGCGGGGATCGGGACGAGCCGCAGCGGCCCGTCGTCCCCGGGCACCGGCAGCCCCGGCAGGGCGGGCACCACGGCGCGCCCCAGCCCGAGTTCGGCCAGCAGCAGGGCCGTGTCCCAGTCGGCGACGCCGGTGTCGGAACCGGCCCGTACGCCCAGTTCGGCCAGGGCCGCGTGGAGCTGCCCGCCGGAGGTGGAGTTCGGCGGCAGCCGTACGAGGGGGATCTCGGCGAGGTCGGACACCTCCACCCGCGACCTGGCCGCGAGTGGATCCCCGGCCCGCAGCGCGAGCACCCACGGCAGCTCGGCCACCGGCCGTTGCTCGACACCGCGCACCGGCCCGCCGAGGGTGATCCAGGCCAGATCCAGATTGCCGGCGATGAGGGCGCCGAGACAGCCACGGCTGGAACTCTCGGTCTGGAACTCCAGGTTCACCTTCGGATAGCGGCGGCGGAACGAGACGATCGCCTCGGCCATGAAGTGCCGTACGGTGGTGCTGCCGGTGGTGATCCGCACCGAACCGCTCTCCCCGTGCACCAGGTCCCCCAGACGGCGCAGCGCCAGATCGAGCCCGGCGATCCCGTCCGCGGCGGCCTCGCACAGAATGCGTCCCGCCGGGGTGGGTACGACGCCACGCGCCTGGCGCTCCAGCAGACTGACGCCGGTCTCGCGTTCCAGCCGCTTCACCCGCTGGCTCACCGCCGACTGTGTGCAGGTCAGCTCCCGGGCCACGGCGCTGAGGCTGCCGGCCCGGCACACGGCCACGAACACCCGCAGATCGTCCAGAGTCATAACCCCCAAGGTAGAGCTTGGAGTTGGCGAGCAATTCCCAGGATTGACTGGGGTGGCCGGTGGTCGCGACGATCGTCGCAGGGCTCAGGCGGCAACCCGTACGGCGCCGGCACGAGGATCCGGACCGGGTGGGGGCGCGGTGCGGGTGCCGACCTGCCAAGCACCGAAAGGACACGACCTGTGCCTGCCGCTCCCCCTCCTGCCGCCGCCGACCGGGCCGTCACCCTCCTGCGCCGCCTCGGCGCCGCGCGCATCGCCCACCCCGGCGGCAGCACCCTCCTCGCCCACCTCCAGCGCGTACGCGCCCGGCTCGCCGCCTGGGGCGCCCGCCCCGAGCTCCAACTCGCCGGGCTGTGCCACGCGTTCTACGGAACCGACGGCTTCCCCGTCACCCTGCTGCCCCTCGGCCGTCGCGGCGAACTCGTGGCGGTGATCGGCGCGGAGGCCGAAGCCATCGTGTACCTCTACGCGAGCTGTGACCGGAAGGCCACCTGCCCGGTGCTCGGCGACCCCGACGCGGTCTTCCACGACCGCTTCACCGGCCGTGCGCACACCCCCGAGCCCTGGCTGCTCCGGGACTTCGCCGAGCTGTCGGCCGCCAATGAGCTCGACCTCGCCCGTCTCGATCCCGCCCTGCGGGAGCGGCGCGGCCCCGAACTCCTCGCCCTGTTCACCCGCTGCCGCCCGCTGCTCAGCCGCCCGGCCTGGCTGGACGGCCATGCGATCCTCGCGCCGTCCCCGCTCGCGAGCGACTGAAGTGCCTCGCGACTGAAGTGCCTCGCGACTGAAGCGCCTCGCGGCTGAGGCGCCCGCTCGGCGGGCGCGTGAGTTGCCTGCTCAACGGACGCGTGAAGTGCCTGCTCAGCGGGCGCGCCCCGCGGGCGCGGGTGTGATATCGCCGGAAGCGCGGGACCGCAAAACGGCGCGCCGAACCGTTCACCTTTTCGGCTCGTTCTCGCCGTCGGCGCGCACCGGCCGGGATTTTGTGATCATGAATTGCCGGAAGTGTTCGCGCACGGTAATAGCTTGGTCAACTCCATGGAGAGGACGAAACGATCTAGAAATTCCCCGTGAAGGAGATGACCGGATCAATGCCTTGACCGGAATCACGTCGAGCACGGAAACTCAAACCGCACTCACGCATCAGGAGCCGCAAGCGACGTTCCGAATCCTGCGATACCGGTTTCGCGGGGGCGTGCGACCGGGGGAAGTGCCAGGAGAAATCGTGTGCGCGGTGGAAAATCCGTGCGTGTGATCTTCACTTCCCCTCCTCATCTCTTGATGCGATGAAGAGAATGGAGGGGGAATGCCGACGCCCGCGGGCTATCCCGGTGTCTACATCGAAGAGCTTCCCAGCAGCGTCCGTACCATCGCCTCGGTCACCACCTCGGTGACCGCCTTCGTGGGCCACACCCGGCGGGGCCCGCTGAACACCCCGGTCCGCATCACCAGTTTCGCCGACTTCGAGCGCCGTTTCGGGGGCCTCACCTCGCAGAGCGCGGTCGGCTACGCGGTGCACCAGTTCTTCGGCAACGGCGGCACCGTGGCGGTCGTCGTCCGCGTGACCAAGGCCGGGACCGGCAAGGCCGCTTGCGTCACCCTCGAATCCACCGAGGGCCACAGCGAATGCCCCGTGCTGGAGGTGCACGCCAAGGAGCCTGGCCACTGGGGCTCGGGCCTGCGGCTGGCCGTCGACTACGACACCCCGTGCCCGGAGGAGACCTTCAACCTCCATGTGCTCGACGCCCGGGGTGCCTCCCGCGAGTCCTTCACCAATCTGTCCATGGACCCCGCCCACGGCCGCCACGCCGAGACCGTGATCAACGCCGGGTCGGCGCTGATCCGGGTCAAGGCGGTCGGCGAGGGCCGGCCGGACCCCTCCGGCACGGTCTCCAAGCCGTTCGCGGAGGAACTCCCCGATCTCGAGGTCGAGCTTACGGTCAAGATCGGCGAGGTGGAGCGCGCGTTCACCCTCTACGACCCGGACTGCGACGGCGAGGCTCCGTGCGACGTCACCGAGCTGGCCCTGCTCCTGGAGCGCAAACTGCGCGCGCTGCCCGACGCCCCCGGCAAGCACGCCTTCGCGGGCACCGAGGTCAGCGCGTTCGGCCGCCGCCTCCAGGTCGTCGCCGGCTCCATCGACCCCGACGACGTGGTGCGCTTCCTGGGCGAATGCGCCAATGACCTGGGCCTGGAGGCATCGGTCAACCCACCCGTCTTCCCGCTGTCCGGCGGCGAGGACGGCGCCCCGCCCGGCCCCCGCGACCTCATCGGCAGCGAGGCCGACAAGACCGGCCTTCAGGCGCTGCGCGACATCGAGGACGTCAACCTGCTGTCACTGCCCGAACTCGCCGGATACGAGTCCGTGGGCGACATGGTCACCGTGCTGTCGGCGGCCGACCGGCTGTGCCGGGAGCGGCGGATCTTCCTGCTCGTCGACGCGCCCTCGGCCTGGGGCAGCGTGGACGCGGCGCGCGCCGGGATCGGCGCCTTCGAGCGGGTCCGCAGCGACCACGCCGCGCTGTACTTCCCGCAGCTGCGGCTCACCGACCCGCTCACCGGGCGGCCGCGCGCCTTCCCGCCCTCCGGGGCGCTCGCGGGCGTCATGGCCCGTACGGACGGCGAGCGCGGCGTGTGGAAGGCACCGGCCGGGACCGAGGCGCGGCTGGCCGGGGTGCACTCGCTCGCCGTCCAGCTGACCGACCGTGAGAACGGGCTGCTCAACCCGCTGGGCATCAACTGCCTGCGCACGTTCCCGGTGGTGGGCCCGCTGGTCTGGGGCGCCCGCACGCTGCGCGGCGCCGACGCGCTCGACAGCGAATGGAAGTACGTCCCGGTACGGCGGCTGGCGCTGCATATCGAGGAGAGCCTGCGTCGCGGACTGCAATGGGTCGTTTTCGAACCCAATACGGAGCAGTTGTGGCAGCAGATCCGGCTGAACGCTTCCGGCTATCTCCACACGCTGTTCGAGAAGGGCGCGTTCAAGGGCGGCACTCCGCGGCAGGCGTACTTCGTCAAGTGCGACAAGGACACCACGACGGACGAGGACATCGCCAACGGCATCGTGAATGTCGTGGTCGGTATTGCGCCGGTCAAGCCCGCGGAGTTCGTGATCGTCAAGATCCAGCAGATGGCCGGACAGTTCGAGATTTAGGAATGTGATGGCTGAGTTCCAGGTCAACGCCCATCGCTTCGACCCGTACAAGAACTTCAAGTTTCTGGTCCTCTGGGACGGTCGTACGGTCGCGGGCATCAGCAAGATCAGTCCGCTCAAGCGCACCACCGAGGTCGTCAAACACCGCAACGGCGGCGACCCCAGCTCACCCCGCAAGTCCCCGGGCCGGTCCGAGTTCGAGGGGATCACCCTGGAGCGCGGCGTCACCCACGACCCCGAATTCGACCGCTGGGCCAACAAGGTCTGGCAGGTCGGCGCGGGGCTCGGCGCCGAGGTCTCGCTCGCCGACTTCCGCAAGGACATCGTCATCCAGGTCCTCAACGAGGCGGGCCAGGTGGCCGTCTCGCACAAGCTCTACCGGACCTGGCCGAGCGAGTACCAGGTGCTCGGCGAGCTGGACGCCAACGCCAACGCGGTCGCGATCCAGAGCCTGAAGCTGGAGTGCGAGGGCTGGGAGCGGGACTACGAGGTGCCGGAGCCGGAAGAGCCCTCGTTCACGCATCCCGCGTAGGCGGGGGACGGGGACGGGGCGCGGGACGGCGGACGGGAGCGGCTACGGCTGTGGCGGCGGCCGTCATCGGGACGGCGACGGTCACGGGTACGGGGAACCGCACGGTACGGGGAGCGGACGGCCTGAGAGATGGGGAACACGGGGCCCGCGGAGCTGCTGGCCATCTGGGAGACGGGGCTGGCGCACCATGGCCCCGGCCGCGCCCTGCTGCTGCACCGGGCGGCCCGCCCGGAGACCGCGGCGGACGAACTGCTGTCGCTGCCGGTGGGCGAGCGCGAGGCGGATCTGTACGCCCTGCGCCGCGCGCTCTTCGGCGAGCGGATGCAGATCCGGGCCGAGTGCGGTGGGTGCGGCGAGGCCATGGAGTTCGACCTCGACGCACGCGACCTGGGCGTGCGCCCGGGGGACCAGGACGGCCCGCTCCGGGCGGAGGAGGGCGAGTGGACGGTCGAGTTGCGGCTGCCCACCGTCGCCGACGTGGAGGCCGCCGCGCAGGCGGCGGCCGAAGCGGGCGGGCCCTTGGGCGCGGGCGGGCCCTTGGGCGCGAACGCGAACGCGAACGCGAACGTGGGCGTGGGCGCGAACGGGAACGTGGACGCGGCCTCGGATTCGTACGGCGGCGAGTCGGACTCGTACGGCGGCGAGGCCGAGCGAGAGCCCACCGCCGCCGCCCGCGCCCGCCGGGCCCTGCTCGCCCGCTGCATCGTCTCCGTGCACCGTTCGGGGCGGCCCGTCGCCGCCGACCGCCTCCCCGCGGCCGAACTGCCGGAGCCGGTGCAGCGGCGCCTCGCCGAGGCCGCCGAACGCGCCGACCCGGCGGCCGATGTGACGCTCAACGTCGCCTGCCCCGAATGCGGCGAGGCCACCCGGGCCGAGCTGGATATCGCCTCCTACCTGTGGGCCGAACTCGACCACTGGGCCCGGGACCTGCTCCTCGATGTCCACCTGCTCGCCACCGCATACGGCTGGAGCGAGCCTCAGATCCTGGCGCTCAGCCCGCTGCGGCGCCGTTACTACCTGGAGCTCTGCGCAGATGGCTGACTACTTCGACCGGCTGCTCGCGCGGCACGCCCCCGTCCCCGCGTCCGGGCCGGCGGCGGGCGGCGGCGTCGGCGACCGCCCGGTCCGGGTACGGCCGCGGCTGCCGGGCCCGTACGAGCGGATCGAGGCGCTACGGGGGGAATCGCCGCTTCCGGAGGAGCCCGCGCCTGCCCGGGTGTCCCCGCCACCGGCGGCCGACCGCCACCAGGAGGTGGTCCGGCACGACCGCGAGGTCAGGACCGACCGGCACACCGTCGTACGCGCCGAGCCCACACCGTACGAGGACGTGGAGCGGCTCGCCGAACCCCCCGCCCCGGCACCGCTGTTGCTCCCCAGCACACAGATCACCGCCAGACCGAACCTGCTCACTCCCGACGCTCCGGCCACCCGGCGGGGCACCACGGTGTCCCCGGCGCCCGACGCCACACCGACGGCCGCCCGGCCCTCGCCCGGCTTGCCGTCCGCGGACGTGTGGTCCGCGGTGGCCGCCGCGCCACTGCCGCCCCGCGCGGCCGACCCCGCCCTGGGCCGCGAGGCCGCGCGGCTCCCCGCCGGGCGGCGCCGCGCCCGGTCCGCCCAGCGCACGGTGCACGTCCAGATCGGGCGGCTGGAGGTCACCGCCGCCGCCCCGCCCGGCGCCGACCGCACCACGGGGGCCCGCGCCGGAACGACGGAACGGCGCGCACCCGCGCTGAGCCTGGAGGACTACCTGGCCCGCGGCGAGAGGAGGGACTGACACCATGAGCAACGGACTCGCCTTCGCGACCGTCACCCAGGCCCTCGCGCTGCTGATCGCGAACAATCTGCGGCCCGAGATCGACATCGCGGTCACGGTGGACACCCGGAGGCCCCCGCCGGAGCCGCCCACCGAACCGACCATCAACATCTTCCTCTACCAGGTCACCCCGAACGCCTCGATGCGCGCCACCGACCTGCCCACCCGCGCCTCGGACGGCACCCTGCTCAAGCGACCGGCCGCGGCGATGGATCTGCACTACCTGATCAGCGCGTACGGGGAGGAGTCCGAACTGGTCGGGCAACGCCTGATCGGCACCGTGGTGCGCATCCTGCACGAGATGCCGATGCTGCCGAAGGACGTGATCGAGGAGGCCGCCCGGCGCTCGTACCTGACGGGAAGCGACCTGGTCGAGGCGGTGCAGCGGGTGCGCTTCACCCCGACGCAGATGGACGTGGACGAGACCTCCAAGCTCTGGGGGATGCTCTACCAGACCCCGTATGTGCTGTCGGTCTGCTACCAGGGCTCGTTGGTCCTGATCGAGGGGCGCGAACGCCCGGTCCCGGCGAAGCCGGTGGAACGGCCCACGGTGCGGGTGCTGCCCTTCGGCGCGCCGGGAGCGCCGGAGCCACCCACCTTGCCGGGGGCGGAGCCGGAACGGTCCGGGGAACCCGCCGAGACGGAGGCGGAGGCGGAGGCGCCGACGGAGGCCGAGACCCCGTCACCCGCCCAGCCCACCAAGAAGCGCCCCGCCGCCGCGAAGACGGCCGTGGCGAAGTCGGCCGCGGCCAAGACCGCCAAAGCCGCTGCCACCAAATCGGCCGCGACCAAGACCACGAAGTCCGCCGCCGCCAAGTCCGCCGCCTCGCCCGCGCGTACACGCAAGTCCACGCCCCGGCGCCGCGGTGGCCGTACCGAGGACACGGAGAGCTGAGGCACACGGTGGGGGAGAAGGGGGCGGACGACACCATGGGTACGCGGAACGACCGCGCATCGACGGCCAACGAGGCCAGTGCGAGCGCGGACGTCATCGCGGCCGAGGACGGGCAGGCGCTGGCCGCCGCCGTCCAGGCCGTACTGGCCCGCGTCGACGCCCACGCCCGCCGCGCCACCGCCAACGGCTCCCGGCCCGACGCCCCCCGACACGATGCCACGGGCTCTGGCTCCGCCCGCACAGACGCCGCCGGCCCCGGTGTGGTCCGCCCTGGCGCCACCAGCGCAGTTGCCTCCAACGCCGCCGCACCTGGCGCCACCACCATCGACGAGCCCACGGCCCCGGCTGACGACAGCCAAAGCCACCACCGCCAGGTGCCGGACGGGAACCGTACGGGCCGCCCCTCCGCGCCCTCGGACACCGTCGCCCAGCCGCCGCACGCAGAAGACCGCGAGCAGCCCGCTGCCGCCCCCGTCCGGAAGCCGATTCCCGGCCCCGCCACGCTCGACGCGCTCGTGGCCTGTTTCGGTCTCAGCGCCTTCGAGCGCCAGCTCGTCCTGCTGGTGGCCGCCGCCGAGCTGGACCCCACCGCCGCCGCGCGGTGTGCCGCCGCCAGCGGCGATCCGGCCCGTGCGTACCCCACCTTCTCACTCGCGCTCGCCGCGCTCGACGAGCCGCACTGGAGCGCGCTCACCCCCGTGTCCCCGCTCCGCCGCTGGCGGCTCGTAGACCTCGACGACGAGACCCGGCTCACCACCTCCCGCCTTCGGATCGACGAGCGCATCCTGCACTTCCTGGCCGGATCGCCCTACCTCGACGCCCGACTGCACGGACTACTGCGCCGTGCGCAGCCCCCGCGGACTCTGCCCCCCTCGTACGACCGGGCGGCGGACCAGGTGGCCGCGGGCTGGAACGAGCCGCGTCCGGAGGCCCCGCTGCGGGTGGAACTCGTCGGCGGCGACCTGACCACGCGTACGGACATCGCCGCCGCGGCCGCCCGCCGCACCGGGCTCGCGCTGTACGCCATGGCCTCGGACGACGTCCCCACCGACGCGGCCGAACGCGACCGCCTCGCCCGCCTCTGGCAGCGCGAGGCCGTGCTGCTGCCCGCCGCGCTCCTGCTGGAGGTCGGCGAGATGGACCGGGAGCAGACCGCCGCCACGGACGCGTTCATCGACGGCGCCGCCGTGCCCCTCGTCGTCTCCAGCGAGGACCCGCGCCGGACCGGCCGCGCGCGCGGCGAGCGCGTCACCGTGCCCGGGCTGGACGACAGCGAACAACTCGCCCTCTGGGCGGACGCCTTCGCCGACATCCCGCGGATCGAGGAGGCCCATCTGCGGTCGCTGGTCGCCCAGTTCCAGCTGCCGCCGCACATCATCCGCTCCGCGGCCGCCGCCGTACGCCGCGACCTCCCCGACGCGGGCGCGGACCCGGACACGGGCAGGAACACGGGCACGGGCACGGACGCGGACACGGACACACTCGACCCCACCGAACTCGCCTGGCGCGCCGGGCTCATCGAGGCGCGCATCGGCCTGGACGAGCTGGGCCGGCGGATCGAGCCCGAGGCCGCCTGGGACGACCTGGTGCTCGCCGACCACCAGGCGCGGATCCTGCGCGAGATCGTCGCCCACGTACGGCAGCGCGCCACCGTCCACCAGGAGTGGGGCTTCGCCGCGACACTACGCCGCGGCCTGGGCGTCACCGCCCTCTTCGCGGGCGGCTCCGGCACCGGCAAGACCCTCGCCGCCGAGGTGATGGCCAAGGAGCTGGGCCTGGACCTCTTCATCATCGACCTCTCCCAGGTGGTCAGCAAATACATCGGCGAGACCGAGAAGAACCTGCGCAAGGTCTTCGACGCCGCCGAGCGCGGTGGCGCACTGCTGCTCTTCGACGAGGCGGACGCGCTGTTCGGCAAGCGCAGCGAGGTCAAGGACAGCCACGACCGGTACGCCAACCTGGAGGTCAGCTATCTGCTGATGCGCATGGAGGCGTACCGGGGCCTGGCCATCCTCACCACCAACATGAAGAAGGCCCTCGACCCCGCCTTCATGCGCCGGATCCGCTTCGTCGTGGACTTCCCCTTCCCCGGCGAGAACGAGCGCGCCGAGATCTGGCGCCGGGTGCTCCCCGCCCAGGCGCCGATGAAGGACATCGACCCCGAACGCCTCGCCCGACTCACCGTGGCGGGCGGCTCGATCCGCAATATCGCGCTCTCGGGCGCCTTCCTCGCCGCCGAGGAGGGCGACCGTCTCCAGATGCGCCACATGCTGGCGGCGGCGCGCACCGAGTACCAGAAGCTGGACCGTTCGCTCACACCCTCGGAGGTCACCGGATGGGTCTGAACGACCGGATGAGTCCGAACGCCCGGATGGGCCTGAACGAGCAGCCGAGCGCGGTCCATGTGGACATCGGCGAGCTGACGCTGACCGGCTTCGGCGCCGGGATCGACCCGGACCGGGTCTCGGCGGCGTTCCAGACCGAGCTGACCCGTCTCGTACAGGAACGCGGCGTACCGCTGGCGGCGACCGGGGACGGCACGGCGATCGAGGCACTGTCCGACCTGCCCCCGCTCCCCGCCACGACCTCCCCGGCCCGGCTGGGCGAGGCGCTGGCCCGGGCCGTGCACGCGGGCCTGTCCGGAAGGGGGCGGGAGGTGACATGAGCAACGCACCGTCCACCACCCAGGACGACCGCGCGTCCCAGTCCGCCAAGCGCCGCAAGCGCAAGGAGCGGACCGGCAAGGCCCGTACGCCCGAGCCCAAGGACATCGTCAGCGGCGCCGGACAGCCCCTCGACCCGAGCGTACGGCGCGACCTCGAGGAACAACTCGGCCACGACCTCGGCCAGGTCCGCCTGCACACCGACCGCGACGCGGGCCACCTCACCGAACTGCTGGGCGCGGACGCGGTGGCGGTCGGCCAGGACATCTTCTTCCGCGAGAACACCTACCGCCCCGGCACAACGGACGGCCAACGCCTCCTCGCCCACGAACTGCTCCACACCGTCCAGAACCCCCACGGCCTCGGCACCCTGCGCGCGGGCCGCGACCTGGGCGCGGTGAGCCTGCCGCAGGACGCGATGGAGCGCGAGGCGGAGGGCACGGCGCGGGACCTGGCACGCGGCGGGCAGCCGGACACCGAGACGGAGCCGCAGACGTCCGCGACCCCGGGCTGGCTCCGCTACGCCACGGTCGACGCCGACCGCAACCGTATGGAGAAGCTCGACCCGGCGACCCTGGTCGACCGCCTCGCCAACAGCGTCGTCCGCTCCCTGCGCGGCGACCCGGAGGACCGCTCCAAGCGCACCCGTATGCAGCTGGCGCGGATGCCGGACGAGGTGCAGGACGCCGTCCTTGACCGCCTGGAAACCAGGCTGCTCAGCTCGGAGCACGAGCGGGTGCTCGACTTCGTCGACGAGATCGAGGCGGACGACAACCTGGAGCGGGAGTCGCTGGCCGCCCCGGAGGTCGAGCCGGACCCGGTCCAGGAGCTGCTGTTCGAGCGCGAGACGCGGCGGCGGAGGGTGGAGGAGCGCCGCGAGGAGGAGCAGCGCCCGGCGCCCGCGCCGGGCCCGGAGAAGGACCAGCCCGCGGGGGAGGACGCGCCGGGCAGTACGCCGCAGAACGGCGGGGGCGCACCCGAGAAGGCGGGCCGGGGCGGGAGCCAGGAGCAGCGGCCGGGCGCCGACGCGGGACGCGAGAGCGGAAGCCCTGCGTCGGGCGGGAAGTCCGGGGGCGGGCAGCAGAGCGAGAAGAAGGGCGAGGGCTCCGAGAAGAAGGGCGAGGGCTCCGAGAAGGGGAAGGAAGGCAAGGAAGGCAAGGAAGGCAAGGAGGGCAAGGAAGGCAAGGAGGGGGCGGGGAAGGAAGGGCAGGAGCAGCAGGGCGTCGCGACGCCGAGCAAGGAGGAGTCGGCGGCCAAGAACCGTCCGGGCGCGGCCGATTCGCTCGTGGCGGGTCAGCAGCTGAAGCAGCAGGACAAGCGGGGCGCGGACAAGCCCACCGGTTCGCCGATGGCGTCTGGCAAGGACACCCAGCTGCCCGGTGCGTTCTCCACGCTCGACGGCATACGTGCCCAGGATCTGGACGGCCCGGAGGAGCGGGCGGAGGAGGATCCGTTCGGCTCCGGCAGTGAGTCGGAGGTCGAGGTCGGGGGCGAGGAGAAGAGCGCCTGGGACATCAAGCTCCAGCCGGAGGACTTCCTACCGGAGCAGGACCTTGACGTGTCCGGCGTACCGACCGCGGACACGCTCGATCCCTCCTCGTCCGCCACCCCTCCCGCCCCGTCGTTCCCCGCCCCGCCGGTGACCAAGGCCGACAAGGTGCAGGCCGAACGGGACGCGGAGGACGCCGAGGACGAGGCGGAGGACGCCGAACCCGAAGAGGACACCGCTGACTCGGCCGCCGACGCCGAGCCGTCGGCGGACGCGGAGGACGGCGCGGCGGCGGCAGGCGGCGGGCTCGGTGGTCTCGCCGTGGAACAGGCCGCCGAGAGCCGACCGGGACCGGCCGCGACACGCGACCCGAAGAGCGGCGCCGACCCCAAGGACGGGCCCGTCGTCGCCCAGACGACGGTGCAGGAGGCCGCGGGCAGGTCTGAGGACGGCAGCGAAGCCACGGAACAGGCCGCCAAGGAGGAGAAGGGCACACCTGCGGCGGGTGACGCGCCGGGCGGTGCGCAGGAGAAGGCATCCCAGCAGGCGGTGGGCGGTCAGGCGGCGCAGGAGCCCGCGGCCAAGGCGGAGCAGAAGAAGGCGGACGCGGAGCCGGCGGCCAAGAGCGAACCCACGGCGGACGCCAAGTCCCCCTCAGCCGCGCGGGACACCCAGGTCACGGGCGGATCCAACGCGGATACGCCCGGCGGGGCGAGCAGCGCGGCGCAGAGCGAGCAGGGCGCGCCGGCGGAGCGTACGGAGGCCCCGGCGGCGGAGTCAGCGCCGCCCGCCCCGGAACCCAAGAAGACCGCCGACCCTGTGCCCTCGCCACCGAAGGAGACGCCGGCACCCAAGTCCGCGTCAGGGGCGAAGCCCACAGCGCCCAAGTCGGCACCGGCCCCCAAGACACCGCGCGGCGGTGGTGGCGGTGCGGGCGGAGGCGGTGGCGGTGGCAAGGCGTCTGCTTCCGTCAAGGGCAAGAAGAAGGACTCCGGACCGGCCCCGAACCTCTCCCAGGTGTCGCCAGAAGCGGGCCTGTCCACCGCCTCGAAGCTCAAGCCCCATGTGGCGTTGCAGGCCATGACGGGCGTGAGCGGCTCGGTCAACCGCACCGTCG
Organism: Streptomyces sp. NPDC059455; assembly: GCF_042750115.1. Classification (NCBI taxonomy): domain Bacteria; kingdom Bacillati; phylum Actinomycetota; class Actinomycetes; order Kitasatosporales; family Streptomycetaceae; genus Streptomyces; species Streptomyces sp. NPDC059455. Next base: position 44,243 of record NZ_JBHYVB010000035.1, on the reverse strand, counting down.
GCGACGAACACAAGGCCCTCGCCGCCGCCCCGCCCTCGATGCAGCGTCCGGCGGGCGCCCCGCAGACCCTCCAGGGCAAGCCGAAGACCGACGCCCCGGCTCAGTACTCGCAGGATCCGGCCCAGAAGTCCGAGGCCCCGGAGAAGGAAGACGCCAAGGTCGAGGGCGCCAAGGAGCCCGAGGGCCAGATCGAGGCGGAGAAGGCCGAGGAACCCAGCGGCTGGGACACCTTCAAGATGGCCCTGGGCTTTGGCGTCGGCAAGCTCCTGAGCTGGGCCGGTTTCAAGGTGGACGCGCAGGAGTTGGCCGCCAAGTTCGCCGGGCTGCCGACCAAGGACGAGGCGCTCAAGCAGGCCCAGGCGGGTAACGCACCGGGCGTACAGATGCAGGGCGCCGCCGACCAGACGGCTGGTGAGCAGGGCTCGGCCGTCGACACCAAGGGTCAGGAGACCGTTGCGACGGGCCGCGACGACGCGGGCCGGGGGCTGGGCGAGGACCAGGTCTACCCCAACGCTCCCAAGGAGCAGATGGAGGCGAAGGTCCCCGGCCAGCAGGGCGGCGGAGGCGGCGGTGCGCCCAAGGGCGGTGCGACGACAGGCGCCGTCCCGCCCGAAGCCGCTTCGGAAGTGGCGGAGCACGAACGCGGACCGCAGTTCCAGGCGGCCTTTTCCGACGGCCAGAAGACCATGTCCGAGGGCCGGAAGGCCAAGGACCGCGACTTCAGGAACGGTCAGCAGAAGCACCAGCAGCAGGTCAGCGCGGAGATCGCCACCAACACCAAGAGCCAGACGAGCGAGCGTCAGAAGGCGATGACGGAGGTCACCGCCAAGCGTGCGGACTGGCGGACGGAGCAGGACAAGGAGCTCCAGTCTCTCGGTGACAAGAAGACCGAGCGCCACGAGAAGATCCGCAACGACGTCAAGGACAAGGAAGAGAAGACCGACAACGACGTCGACAAGGAGAAGGACGACAGCGACAAGAAGATCCAGGACAAGAGCGACCAAGCCGAGCGGGATGCCGAGAAGAAGCGCGACGCGAGTGCCAACGAGTCGGGCAACTGGGTCAGCAAGGCTTTCGACTGGATCAAAGACAAAGTCATCGAGATCAAGAACGCCATCGTCCGTGTCATCAGGGAGGCGCGTGACGCGGTCGTCGGCTTCATCAAGAACTTCAAGGAGACGGTCGAACGCTGGATCAACGATGCCCGCAAGGCCATCGTTGACGCGATCAAGAACTTCATCAATGACCTGATCGAGTTCGCCAAGGCGATGGTGCGGGCCGTCATCGACCTGGCGAAGCGCATCCGTAACTTCATCACGGGCCTGATCAACGCCGCGATCGCCCTGGTCAACAAGCTCGCCACCATGCTCAAGCAGGCCATCACCGACCTGCTGAACGCCCTCGGCAAGCTGCTGAGCAGCATCCTCGACGTCCTGAAGAAGATGCTGCTGGACGTCGTCAAGGCCGTCGTGGACGCGGTCAAGGCGGTCCTGGACTTCGCGTCCAAACTGCTGGGCGCGCTAGGCGACTTCATGCTCATCGCGGTCGACTTCCTCACCGACCCCGGCGGCTGGCTGAGCGGTGCGAAGAACTCGGCGGTGGACGGTGCGAAGAACCACCTCTTCCGCGCGGTGAAGTCGGCCGTCAAGGAGTGGTTCCAGTCCAAGATTCAGGAAATCATCGGCGTCCCCAAGGCCATCCTGGAGAAGCTGTTCAAGGGCGGCTTCACGCTGGAGCAGATCGTCAAGGAGACGTGGGACGCGATCGTCCCCCAACTCCCCTTCATCATCGGCGAGATCGTCATCACGAAGGTCATCGCGAAGCTGATCCCGGGGGCGGGCTGGGTGATGGCCGTCATCGACGCCATCCGCACGGCCATCGGCGCGCTCGGCGCGATCCTGCGTGCGGTGGGCGCGGTCCTCGACTGGCTGAAGCTCGTCCGCATGGGCGGCGCGGGAATCCTCTTCGCGAAGGCGGTCGCGGCGGGCATCGTGGCGCTTCTCGAATTGGCCTACCAGGCGCTGCTGTCGGGGATCGGCAAGTACGTCGCGAAGGTGGGCCGGCGCTTCAAGAACATCGCGGCGAAGCTGGGCCGGGGGAAAGGCGGCAAGGGCGGAGCGGGCGGAAAGGGCGGCGCGGACGGGGAGGGCGCGGACGGTCGGGGCAGCAAGCCGGGCGACGAGAAAACCCAACACCCGGCCGAAACGAGCGCCCCCACGACGCGCCCGACGACGACCACCACCAAGCCGAAGCCCGGCACCGAACCGGACCCCAAGAAGCCCACAACGCAGCAGCAGACCAAGCCCACCCGGCCGGAAACCCCCGGCAGGCCGAAGCCAACATCGGACACCAAAACCCCAGCCCCCACCACGAAGGACAAGAACGGCAAACCCAAGCCCCCCGAAGGCCGCCCGGACACCCGCCCAACCCCATCCCCGAAACCCAAGCCGAAGCCGGAACCCCCGGCCAAGCCGAAGCCCGAGCCGCAGACGAAGCGCAACCCCAAGGACGACAAGGGACCCGAGGACAGGCCGAAGAACGACGACAAGCCCTCGACCAAGGACCCCAAGGACCAGGACCCGACCAAGCCCGACAAGGACGACCCGAAGAAACCCAAGCCCGACAAGGACGGCGACAAGCCCACCAGGCCGAAGGAAGACAACGGTAAGAAGCCCAAGCCGGACAAGGACGGCAACAAGCCAGGCCCCCGAAAGCCCAAACCCGACAAGGACGGCCCCGGCAGACGGCCGGGCAAGAAGGGCCCCGACAAGCGCAAGCCTCACCCTGACAAGAGCGGTCCCGGCCGACCGAAGACCAAGTCGCAGAAGGAACGGCGGAAGAAGGACGAGAAGTCCAAGGAGTCGAAGGACGAGCGGCTGCGCAAGATCGTGGCCCGGATGCGTCCCAAACTGGACAAGCTCCTCGACAGCGGGGTGCCGAAGGGAGCCTTCAGGACGGCGCTTTCGGCGATGCGGCTGTGGTATCGGCTCACAGAGCTGGAGCTGGAATTCGGCAACGTTCGCGCCACGCTCAATCCGAGCCTCAATGCCAAGGCTCGGGTCGGTCCGCTGGATTCCGGACTCGTCAATGGGAAGCTTCTCCTGTACCTGGAGAAGCACTTCCCGCAACGCATGGCGAACGGCATCAACTGGCCGCAGACGGCGGCTGCACAGAACCTCAGAACGCAGAGCCAGGGCATCAGCACGCAGGACGAGAGGCTCGGTGATGTTCCTTCTGCGCCGACCTCGCTGGTAGGTCCGGACGGAGGGGATCCCACCCGTCTCGATCCGAATCGCGTCATGCCGGTCACGCGTGTTCCCAGCGGCACCAGCCAGGCAGCTCTGTTGGCGCACAACATCGAGCAAGGGCCGCTTATTGTGGGACAGGAGGCCATGCTGCTCTTCGAGTCCTTGCAGCGCGGAGCGTATGTCCCCGTGTGGAGCCGCCCAAATGTGCCGGAGGGAGCCACACCTGACATCGGTCACCAGTACCTCTCCGGCATTAGTGGGGGAACCGTGCGACAGGATTTGGAGAGCTATCCGGATATCCGAGAGGGGGTGGCCGGGCTGACGCAACCGGAACTCGGTGAGTACGGCCGGGGAATGACGGCAGCGACTGCCGGACGGATTTCCCCCGACCAATCCAGATTCGGCACTTCCTATCCGGCGCTGACAGCCACCGTCACGCAGGCAGGCGAGGGGAACCGTTCTCTCCTCGGGTTCGCTTCCGGTGTCATGAACGCCTATATCACACAGCAAGGCGCAAAGCCAACGGAAATGTTCCGGGGGGGCGTGTATGGAAACTCGGGCCAGTACTCGTCCCTGCGCTATGTGGGGCAACCCCTCGTTGGTCGCGGTGCCATGAGATCGACCCGGGAGTACGAGGATGTCGCCCGTGCCCACGCCATTGCCTCTGCCCAAGGGGCCAACCCGCATCCTGAGCAGTTGAAAGCGCAGCTCAGGAGTTTGCATCGAGCGTCCGTTCGTCGTGGTCCGACATCTGCGTGGACGGTCCACGAGGGGCTGGCCCGAAATACGTCCGAGTGGCTTATGGCGAGGCGGCAAGATGTAGCGACGCAGCTGAGCGGCAGGGGAGCTAGGAGTGGGGGCCCGGGGCGAAAGGACCTGGAGCGGGAGATGCAGCAGTTCAAGGTCCTTGAAATGCTAGTGGAGGAAGGGAACGCCGAAAAGGTCGCTGAACACCTGGTAGAGAACATTCTGGGTCCCTGGATCCTGCGTCAGAATGGTCTCCTGTGAGAGTGGGTTTAACACATGCAGTCAGCACACCGAAATGAGACCTTGGTCCTTGAGGCGCAAAGTCGTGTGGGTGACGTTGTCGAATCCTTGAACAGGGCCTTCGGAAAGTGCCCGGACGACACTTGGGCGGAACCCGCGCAGGGCGTAGAGCGTGCCATGGAGTGGGAGCTCCCGAACGGCGTCCATGTGTTGTTCGAGGAATCCAACCTGTTCCGCTGTCTGAGAGTTTTGGTCACCGGGCAAGAACGGGGCGTGGTGCGAGCGGTGGCCTACGATGTGCGTATGGTTCTCGATGTGACTCCGGACACGGAGATTCTTGAGGCCGTGCAAAATGCGGATACGCCCGCAGAGCGTAAGAACGCGATTCTGAGGGCTGCTGCCGGTCCACCCGATGTGTTCCTCGCCGCCCTGCATGAGAGCGTCTCGACGGCGTTGTGTGACCCGGATCATGAAGTGCGTGTCGCGGCGAGGCGCTTTGTAGAGGAGACGCTTTGGGAGGAGTTTATTCCTGCGCTCGACGAACTGATCGACGGGGGCGGTCTACCAGAAGGCGCTGGTGCCGTTCAAATTCTGCGCGAAATGATCACTCTTGCAATGAAACACCCCGATGCTGAATAGGTAGAGGAAGGGCGATTCGTGACCCGCTACCCCGACATCCCCAAGCCAATTCGCTCCGGAATCGTTCTCGTCGATCCCGAGCGGGGGACGCCGCAGCGCATCATCGTGTTGCAGTTCAATCCGGACACGCTGGAGCGGTCGTTGGCGCCTCAATCCGCCGGCGACCAAGCCGACAGCGGTGGAGGCGGCAGCGGAAGCGGGGACAAGAACGAGGCGCTGCGCCTCAAGGGCCCCGCACAGGAGACGTGGAAGTTCACCGCGGAGATCGACGCGACCGATCAGTTCGAGGTGGCCGCGCCCGACGGGATACACCCGCAGCTCGCGACGCTCGAAATGCTCGTGCAGCCGACCACCGCCAAATTGCGGGAGGCCATGCGGCTGTCCAAGAAGGGGACCATTGAGATCAGTCCGATCGAGATGCCGCTGACTCTCTTCACCTGGGGGAGTAAGCGGGTCATGCCCGTGCGGATAACGGAACTCTCGATCAACGAATCGGCGTTCGACGTCAACCTCAACCCCATCCGCGCCTCCCTCAGCATCGGGCTGAAGGTGCTCACCGTGAGCGACCTGCCCGCCGGCCACCGTGGGGCCGAGCTCTACCTGGCGCATCTCGCGCAGAAGGAGCGGCTCGCTGCGGCGGCCCGCGGCGGTGCGCTCAGCGCGTTGGGGTTGAACAGCGGGGACATCGGGTTGGGGAGGGTATAGGAAAATGGCCGGGTCACAGTCGTATGAGAGTGCGCTCGACGCGATTCCGGGGTCGCACCCCTACCCCCGCTCCAGCCGCTACCACGACGCCGAAATCGGGGTGCACATCCAGCCCGACGGGACGCCCGTCCGGTACGCCAAGCGGCGGCTGCTGCCGCTCATCAGCGAAGCGGACGAAGACGCCGCCACCCACACCGTCAGCGCCGGCGAGCGCCCCGACCACCTCGGTCAGCGCTACTTCGGCGACCCCGCCGCCTGGTGGCGGATCGCTGACGCGAACCCCGTCCTCGACCCGCGCGAGCTGACCGCCGAGCCGGGCGAGGAGATCGAGATCCCGAACGGGTTCCCGGGGGCTCAGGGAGGTGGGCGAAGTGGCCGATGAGCCCGTCGGGCAGGGGCCCATCCATCTCGAATTACGGATGGGGCCCAAGCTCACCCGGCCCGTGCCCCCCGAGGTCACCGCGGCGCTGCTGTCCGCGCAGATCACCACGACCGCGGGCGAACGCAGCGGCTTCCAGATGGCGTTCGACCTCACCAAGAAGGGGGCGATCATCGATCGGCTGCTTCCCGAGGGGTTCTTCGACCCCCGCACCCGCGTCATCGTCACGGCCGCCGTCAAGGGCACGCCGATCGTCCTCCTCGACGGGCTCATCGTGCGCCACGAGGTGGGGGCCAGCAATCAGCCCGGGCAGACGACCCTCACCGTCACCGGCGAGGACCTCACCCTCCTCATGGATCTCGAGGAGCGGACCGACCGCTATCCCAACCTCCCGCCCTTCAAGCGCGTCAGCCGCATCCTCTCCAAGTACACCGACTACGGGATCGAGGCCGACGTCATCGAGGAGAAGATCCTCCAACCGCCCAACGCACAGCGCCGCGTGGACTATCAGACGGGCACCGACCTCCAATACGTCACCGATCTCGCTCAGGCCAACGGTTATGTCTTCTACCTCATCCCCGGGCCCTTCCCCGAGGTCTCCACCGCCTACTGGGGGCCCGAAAAGCGCATCGGCACGGCCCAGCACGCCCTCACCGTCAACATGGACGTCAACTCCACCGTCGACCAGCTGACGTTCGCCTACGACGGGACCGCCCGCGAGGAGCCCCAGGCCCGTGTGCAGGACCCGGCTACCCGTACCTCCACCCTCCTCGCCCAGCCCGACATCAGCCCCCTCCGGCCGCCCCTCGGCAAACGGGCCACCCCGGCACTCAAGCGCAAGACACTCTCCGGCACCGCCAAGAAGGACCGGGCGCAGGCCGAGGCCGAGGCCCTGGCGAGGGCCGCCACCACCGCCGACGCCATCTCCGGGTCCGGTTCGCTCGACGTCAACCGGCACGGGTACATCCTCCAGCCGCGCCAGCTCGTCGGCGTCCGGGGCGCCGGGCGCACCTATGACGGGGAGTACTACGTCAAGTCCGTCACCCACCATCTCCGTCCCGGCTCCTTCCAGCAGAACTTCACCCTCACCCGCGAAGGGCTCATCGCCCGGAGCGACACCGTTCGGCCCTGAGTTATGGAACAAAGGGAAAGGATCAGGAGCCCCTATGGCGGCCACACCCAACAACCGCTTCCTCGGCAAATTCCGGGGCCGGGTGCGGGACAACCAGGACCCGCTCGGAATCGGCCGGGTCACCGTCGAGGTGCCCGATGTCCTCGGCGATGAGCCGTCGACCTGGGCCATGCCCTGTTTCCCCTTCACCGGGGATCAGCAGCGGCCCGCCGGGCAATACGTCGTGCCGTCCGTCGGGGCCGGGGTGTGGGTGGAGTTCGAGCAGGGGGATCCCAGCTTCCCCATCTGGACGGGGTGCTGGTTCGGGGCCAGGGAGCAGCTCCCGGAGGACGCGCGGACCGATCCGGCGACCGCGCACCCCGTGGTGATCCAGACACCGGGCAAGCACAAGATCGTGATGTCCGACGTTCCGGCCGAGGGAATTCTGCTGCAAGCGCCCGGCGGCGCGTTCATAAAGATCGACGCCACCGGAGTTTATATCAACAACGGCCAGGGGGCGTCCGTCTCCCTGGTCGGAGATCAGGTCGACCTCAACGAGGGCCGGTTGACCGTGCCCAAGAAGCGATAACCAGCCAGAACGAGAACGGGGAGGGACCACCGACGTGTCCGGGAATTCCGGGAACCTCGTCAGCCATACCGCCGTGATCAGTTGCCCGCACGGCGGACGCGTACGGGCGGCATCCGTTCCGTCGTCCGGTGTGCGGCTCGACGGGCAGCCCGTGCCGACCGCCGACGACGTCTTCACGGTCGTCGGCTGCCCGCACACCGTCGACCGCGTCCCACTGCCGTGCACCACCGTCCGGTGGACTCCGGACCGCGACACGGTGCTGATCGACGGCGTGCCCGTCCTGCTCGACACCTCCTCGGCACAGTGCTTCAGCGCGGGGCTCGTGCCGCAGGGGCCACCCGTCGTCTCCGCCGCGCGGCAAGGAGTCATGTGCGGATGAGGACACGGACCGGCAGGACACACACCGTACGCACCGATATCGCCTTCCCGTTCCGGACCGACCGGCGCGGGCGCACCGCGCACGCCGACCACGACGACCACATACGCGATCTCATCGAGCAGTTGCTCTTCACCAGCCCCGGCGAACGTGTGATGCGGCCCGACTTCGGCTGCGGGCTGCTCGACCTCGTCTTCACGCCCAACAGCCCCGAACTGGCCTCCGCCGTCGAGCTGTCGGTCCAGGCGTCGCTGCAGCGCTGGCTCGGCGAGCTGATCGAGGTCGAGTCCCTGGACGTGGTCAGCGAGGAGAACGTCGTACGCGTCCATCTGCGGTATGTGGTGCGCGCCACCGCCGGCCTGCGCGACGAGGTGTTCGAGGGGAGGGGCGCCACATGAGCGCGTCCACCGCGTCACGGCGCGATCGCATCAGGGCCGCCCACCTCAACGGGGTGGACGCCGTCGAAGTCGGCGACAGTACTCAACAGGGCATCACCCTCACCGTCACCTTCCTCGGCAAGGCCCCGCACGGCCTGTGCCCGGAGAACGTACGCGTCGACGGCGGTCGCCGGATCACCGGCATCGAGGTCATGGAGATCTCCGTCGAGCGCGAGGAGGACCCCGAGCTCGACGACAAGCTGTACGTCACGGTGGACCGGGCCGGGGACACCTCGGCCTACCGGCTCTCCCTCGTGGACACCGACCCCTACGGGCGGCCCGGCACCGAGCCCTTCCCCGGCTTCGACCAGCGGTACTTCTCCGCCGAGTTCACCTTCCGGCCCGACTGCCCCACCCCGTTCGACTGCAAGGACGAGACCCCACACCTCCCGGCTGCCTTCGCCCCCGCCCCCGTCATCGACTACACCGCCCGCGACTACGACACCCTCCGCCAGGTCGTCCTGGACCGGCTCCGCCTCACCACCCCGGACTGGGTCGAGCGCAACGCCGCCGACCTCGGCATCACCCTGGTCGAGCTGCTCGCCTACACCGCCGACCAGATCAGCTACCAGCAGGACGCGGTGGCCACCGAGGCGTATCTCGACACCGCCCGCCGCCGGGTGTCCGTACGCCGCCACGTGCGGCTCATCGACTATCCGATGCACGACGGCTGCAACGCCCGCGCCTTCGTCACCGTGGAGACGGCAGAGCCGCTGACGCTGGACCCGGGGGAGTACCGCTTCGCCGCCGTGGACATCCGTACGCTCGGCCCGCTGGACCGGCCGGATATCGGGGCCGTGCTGGACGACCGGGAGCTGGCCGTGCTCGATGAGCGCGGATCGGTGGAGGTGTTCGAGCCCGTCGTCACCGACCAGCCCCTCCACCTGCGGCCGGAGCACCACCGCATCCGCCTGTGGACCTGGGGCGGCGAGGTGTGCTCGCTACCCGTGGGCGCCACCTCCGCGACATTGCGCGACGCGTGGGCCGACGAGGAGTGCCAGGCCCGCGCGCTCGATCTGCGCCCCGGCGATCTGCTGCTCTTCGAGGAGGTGCGGGGGCCGCGCTCCGGGACGCCCGGCGACGCCGACCCGTCGCACCGGCAGGCCGTGCGCCTCACCTCCGTCACCCCCGCCGTCGACCGGCTCGCCGAGCAGCCGGTGGTGGAGGTCACCTGGGCGCGGGAGGACGCGCTGGCGTTCCCGTTGTGCCTGGCCACCCGGGGCGGCACGGACTGCGCGCCCATCGAGGACGTCAGCGTGGCGCGCGGCAATGTGGTGCTGGTCGACCACGGCCGCTCGCTGGCCTTCTGCTGCGGCACGCCGGAGACCCTCACCGTCCCGCCCGTCCCCGCCGTCGCCGGGTCCTGTGACCCACCCGCCTTCGGCTGCTTCGACAAGGACGCCGGGAACGCCCCCGCACGGCTCATCGACTCCCTGCTGGACCGGGCCCGCCACGGGCGGCAACTGACCCCCGGTGACGTACGGGAGCTGTTCACCACCGTCGGCCCGGAGGCCACCGGCCGCGCCGGGATCGGCCTGGAGTCGGCCGGGCAGCGGCGCGAGAAGGTCGTGCCGGGCACCGCGTACGCCCAGGCCGAGGCCCTGCGGACGCTTCTCGCCCAGTCCGTCTACCCCGGGATCGTGCCGCGCTTCCGGCCCGTATTGCACCAGGCGCCCGTCACCCAGGCCGTGCCCTTCCCCGATCCGCGCCATATCGCGGCCGGGCAGGCCGAGCATCTGGCCGCCATACCGGGGCGGGTGCGGCAGCGGCTGACGGAGCTGTGGCGCAGCGCCCGCGACCGGGACGGGCTCTCGGACGAGGAGATCGCCGAGCTGGCCGTCCTGTTCGGGCTGCGCGTCCTGGAGCGCCTCGAACTCGCCCGCCACCCGGTCCGCGCGCTGCGCGAGCTGCTGCACCGCTGCGACCGGCTGCTCGACGCCAAGCTGGGGCGCCTGGCCGCGCTGACCGCCAGGGCACGGGCGGGCACCGTCCTGGACGGGCGCATCGCCTGGGAGATCGCCCACAGCTGGGGCCGGGCGTACGCCGCCGGGCTGCGCCCGGAGGATCCGGTGCTGCACGGCCCGGCCGCCGCCCTCGTCCAGGACTCACGGGCCGCGCTCCCCGCCGTAACGATCGAGGACGGCGACGAGACCTGGACACCGCGCCGCGATCTGCTCACCTCCCGTCCCCGGGACCGCCACTTCGTCGGCGAGCTGGAGGACGACGGCCGTATCGCGCTGCGCTTCGGCGACGGCCGGTACGGCGCCACGCCGAAACCCGGGGCGCGTCTCGCGGTCCACTACCGGACCGGTGGCGGCAGGGCGGGCAACGTCGGCCCCGAGGCCATCAACCACCTGGTGCTGTGCCGGGATCCGGAATCCCGAGGGAAAACCGCCACCGGGCAGCCCCTGCCCGTGGCCGGGGTGCGCAATCCGCTGCCCGCCGTCGGTGGCACCGAGCCCGAGCCGGTCGAACAGGTCCGCCAGCTCGCCCCGCTCGATCTGAAGCGCACCCGGCACCGGGCCGTCACCGCCGAGGACTACGCGGCGCTCGCCTCCGAACTGCCCGGTGTGCAGCGCGCGGCGGCGGAGATCCGCTGGACCGGCAGTGTGCGGGAGGCGCATATCGCCATCGACGCGTACGGGACCGGGGCACCGCCCCCCGCCCTCCTGGACGCGGTCGCGCATGCCCTGGAGGGCTACCGCCGGATTGGACACGACCTGGTGGTCGGCCCGGCCCGCGCCGTGCCGCTGGACATCGCGGTCGAGGTGTGTGCCGCGCCCGGACACCAGCACGGGCAGATTCTCGCCGAGCTGTACCGGGCGCTGGGCAGCCGCCGGTTCTCCGGCGGGCGGCTCGGCTTCTTCCACCCCGACGCGCTGACCTTCGGCGAACCGGTGCGGCTCAGCCGGCTGGTGGCCGTCGCGGCGACGGTGCCGGGGGTGCTGAGCGTCGAGGTCACCCGGCTGCGAAGGCTGTGGCACGAGGGGCTGGAGGGGCCGAAGGAACCCGATGACGGCACCTCGTACGAGACGTCACACGGCGAGGCGCTGGAGGAGGGCGTCCTGCGCATCGGCCCCCTGGAGATCGCCCAATGCGACAACGACCCCGACCGGCCCGAGAACGGCCGCCTGGTCATCGAGCTGAAGGGGGCCCGATGAGCGACCACCCCGACCACCCCGGCCACGTCAACTCCGGTGACCGCGGCTGCGGTTGCGGCGGCCACGACGAGCGCCGGGCCGCCCCCGGCACCCCGCACAACCCGCCCGGCCGCACCGCCCTGGACTATCGCGTCGGCGACTACGGCTCGTTCCTGGCCGCCATGCTCGACCGGCTCGCCTCACCCGCCTACCCCGCGCTGCGCGGCCTGACCGTACGCACCCCGGACGACCCGGCCCTCGGACTGCTGGACGCCTGGGCGGTCTTGAGCGACCTGCTGACCTTCCACTCCGAGCGGATCGCCGACGAGGGCTATCTGCGCACCGCCCACGACCCCCGCTCACTCGCCCTCCTGGGGCGGCTGGTCGGGCATGTGCCACGGCCGGGCGTGGCCGCCGACACCCATCTCGCGTACACCCTGGACCGGGATCCGCGCGCCGAGGACGTCCTGGTGACGATTCCGCGCGGGGCCATCAGCCACAGCGTCCCGGCGGCCTCCGACGAGGAGTCGCAGACCTTCGAGACGAGCGAGGACCTGACGGCCCGCTGGGCGTGGAACGAACTGGCGGTGCGCCGCCGCCGGCCCGCCCTGATCGGCCCGGACGACCTGCGGCGCCGCTCGGAGCTGCTGGTGTCCGGGACCTCCCTCGGGCTGACCGTCGGCGACAAGCTGCTCTTCGTCTTCGACACCACGCCGGAGTCCGGGAGCGCCGGTCGGCCGCTGCTGTCGGTCGCGCGCGTGACCGTCGACCGCGACGAGGACGTGACGGCGATCGGACTGCCGCAGTCCGCCCCGCCGTCCCTCAAGGAGCTGGTGGACGAGGTACGCCGGTGGATCACCGACCCGGAGGCGGACGAGGACCCGGACGACCGGGGGGACGCCGAGCCCACGCCGGACCACCCCGATCCGCGTCCCGTCAGCCGGCTGATCGAGGAGTTCGACGCGCAGGTCCTGGCGTCGCTGCGGGGCGACCTGGACGGGATCACCACACCCGGGCAGCTCGCCCGGCGGCTCGCCGAACCGCATGACCGGCTGGCGGAGGCGCAGGTGCTGGCCGCCCCGTACGAGGAGGTCGCCGCCTGGTTCGAGCGGCTGGAGGCGGTGATCGGCGAACTGCGGGAGCGGGCGGGGGAGTCGGACACCGCCGGGTCCGGCGAGGTGCGGCTGCGGTCCCAGCTCGCCGAGGACCGGCCCGCGGCCGACAGCGTCACCGAAACCTATGACCCCGCCACCGGGACCCACCATCCCGCCACCGGGACCCGCGGCTCCGCCACCGGGCCCGCCCACGGCTCCGCCGCCATGCGCGCCCTCGGCGCCGTCCTGCCCGCCCTGCGCACCCGCGTCGTACGGCCCCCGTCCGGCGCCCGCGCCACGGCGGCGCACGATCCGCGGCGGCTCTTCGGGCCGGGGTCCGACCTGGCCGCCGGGCTGCTGTCGGCCCTCGACCCGAGGGTGGCGGACGGGATGTACACGGCGTGGCGCCGCGCCGCCCCGGCCGCCACGGCCCAGCCGGGGACCGTCCCGCTGCTGCGCGAACTGCTGGCGATGCGGGTGACGGCCGCGCCCTTCGGGGCGATGGCGCCGCTCAAGCCGGTGCAGGACGACCGGGGCCGGGTCATCCGGCAGACCGACTGGCCGCTGACCGGCGGTGAGCTCACCGCCGTACGGATCGTGTACGACACGGCGGTCAAGGCGCCGGTGAAGGCGGAGTTCCAGCACATCGAGACCGGGACGTCATGGCAGCGCAGCGAGAACCTGCCGCAGACCGCCGAGTTCGAGCTCGGCCCCGGGAAGGTCCAGCTGTCCACCCGCGTCGGCCAGGACCACGACCTGGGCTGGCTCCGGGGCCGTCCCACCGACTCGCAGGAGCCCGGTGTCACCGCCACCCTGCTGCCCGGACTGCCCCCGCTCACCCTGTTCGTGGCCCGGCCCGCCGAGGACGGGCGGGTGCATGTGGTCGTGGACAACGGAGAGACCAAGCAGTGGATGCTCAGCCGTGGCGAACCCCCGAAACAGATCGGCTACGGCGCCTATGAACTGACGCTGCGTTTCACCCCCGGCAGCGAGCCCCCGGCCGTCGAGATCGGCATCGCCACCGTGCCGGAGCCCACCAACCGCTATGTGCTGCCGCTGGATTCGGTCCAGAACTCCATCACGGTCGGCAGCTGGGTGGCCATCGAGCGGCCCCGCAAGGGGTCCGGCGAGCCGGACGGCATCCCGGGCGACAAGAAGCTCGCCTTCCTCACCACCCGCGTCGTCGCCGTGCGCACCGCCGCGTACACCAACTACGGCATCACCGGCCGCGGCACCCAGCTGACCCTCGCCGACCCGTGGCTCGACGAACACGATGTGCTGCTCTCCGCGATCCGCGACACCACCGTGCACGCGGGCGGTGAACCGCTGCGCCCGGCGGACGAGCCGCTGGGCGAGGATGTGCACGGCAATGAGATCGAGCTCGCCGAGCTGTACGACGGGCTGCGGCCGGGCCGCCGGATCATCGTCTCCGGTGAGCGCACCGACATCCCGGGTCCGGCCGGGCCGGGCGCCCCGACCGGGGTCCGGGGCACGGAGTTGGCGGTGATCGCCGCCGTGGACCAGCGCGTCGACCCCGACCTGCCCGGCGACCATGTGCACACCACCCTCACCCTCACCGCCGATCTGGCCTACCGCTACCGCCGCGAGACGGTCCGCCACCAGGGCAACGTCGTGCTTGCCACGCACGGCGAGAGCCGTGACGAGCCCATCGGCAGCGGCGACCCCGCCCTGGCCAACCAGACCTTCACGCTGTGGCAGTCGCCGCTGACCTGGCTCCCCGCGGACAACCCCCTGGGCGCCACCCCCGCCCTGGAGGTCCGCGTCGACGGGCTGCTGTGGCACCGGGTGGACAGCCTCGCCGGACGCGGACCACGCGAGCGCGTCTACGTCACCGGGACCACCGGCGACGGGCGGACCACGGTGACCTTCGGCGACGGGGTGCACGGCGCCCGGCTGCCCGGCGGCCACGAGAACGTACGGGCCCGCTACCGCTTCGGCACCGGCGAGGCCGCCAACGTGCCCGCGGACCGCATCACCCAGGCCCTCACCCGGCCCCTCGGCGTCACCGCCGTCACCAATCCGCAGCCCGCCACCGGCGGTGCGGACGGCGACGGCCCGGGCCTGACGCGCCGCACCATCCCGCTCGCGGTCTCCGCGCTCGACCGGCTGGTCTCCCTCCAGGACTACGAGGACTTCGCCCGGTCCCGCGCGGGCATCGGCCGGGCCGGGGGGGGGCGCCCGGGCCAGCCCCGGGGGGGGCGGGGGCGGCGGGAGAGTGGGGGGGGGGGGGGGGGGGGCCCCCGGCCCCGAG